>CALWKN010000090.1 GCA_944381265.1 uncultured Clostridia bacterium | reverse complement strand
CCCCCCCTGGGGCCCCCCCCGCCCCTCTTTTTCGTTCCTGTGGGGGGGGACGCTGGGGCCCCGGGGGGGGTGGGGGGGGCGCTGTGCGCAAGGCGGGATGCGCGTACCCGTTCAGCTTTTTGCAGGACTTCGCCCCCCGCACTCCCCGGCCGCTATTTTCCTACAAGCTCTGCTTGTAGGAAAATAGCGGGCTGTCGGCGCAGCCGAATTCTTCTGGGGAAGCAGGACCCACGGAGAGAACGGAAGACCGGCATCCGTCTGCCAAGGCCCGCGCATCCCGTTCTCCTCAGCCCTTTTGCGCGGAAGCGAACCCATGCGGGTTCGCCTTGAATAACGTCAGGGGAGGCTACGGCCTCCCCCGACACCCCCTCGGGGCCACTCCACCCCTCGTCTCCGTTTCCGTTGGTGGGGAAGCTGAGGCCCCGGGGTGGGCGGGCGGGGCCCGCAGCACTCGGCGGGATGCGCGCGTCCCCCCGTTCCCCCTTACGCCTTCTGCCGCAGCAGGCGCCAGCCGTGCGCGGGCAGCTCGCAGGCCGTCACTTCCTCGCCGGTGAAGAAGTCCGCGCCGGCGATCTCGACATGGCGCGCCTCGGGGGCGAAGTTCAGCACGAAGGCGTAGTTCGTCTCGCCGTCGGTGCGCGTAGCGACCGTGACGCCGTCCGGGAGCGCGCGCGCCGCGATGCCGGTCTCATCAAGTACACGGGCGTAGAAGGCGTCCAGGAACGCCGGGCTGAAGCGCGCCGCCAGGTAGTAGGCCCGGCCCTTGCCGCGCGCCTGCACAGTCACGGCGGGGTAACCGGCGTAGAAGTCGTCCTCGTAGGCGGCCAAAGCCTTCGCGCCCTCCAGGTGCGAGAGCTCGGCGTAGTCCGTGCAGGCGTAGCGCGCGCCGTCAAACGTCACGTGGTTCGCCTCGCCCGGCATCAGCACGTCGATCTCCTCCGCCCAGATGCCCAGCGTCTTCTTCAGCGGCCCGGGGAAGCCGCCGAGCTGGCACAGGTCGCTGCCGTCCACATAGCCCGTGCCGTAGGTGCACACCAGCGTGCCGCCGCTTTGCACGAAGGCGTCTACGCGGGCGGCAAAGTCCCCGCGCAGCATGTAGGCAAAGGGCGCGATCAGCAGGTCGTAGCCGGCAAGCGCGCTCTCCTCGTCCACGATGCTCACGCTCACGCCCTTGCGCCACAGCGCGCTGTAGTGGTCCATCACGGACTCGACGTACTTCTTGTCCACGTTGCAGAAGCCCTGCGCGTCCTCCAGCGCCCAGCGGTTCTCCCAGTCGTAGAGCAGCGCCACGCGCGCGGGCGCCGTCGTGCCCACGATCTCGTCCATTTGCGATAAAGTCTTGCCAAGCTCTGCGATCTCGCCGAACACGCGCGTGTGCTCGTGCCCGCAGTGGTCCACCACCGCGCCGTGGAACTTCTCCGAGGAGCCGCGGCTCTTGCGGAACTGGAAGTACTGCACCGAGTCCGCGCCGTGGCCCACGGCCTGCATGGACTGCAGCTTGTGCACGCCCGGGCGGTGCAGGCGGGCGTAGGGCCGCCAGTTCGTGGCCGAGGGGCAGCTCTCCATGAGGAAGAATGGCCGCCCGTCCTTAAGAGACCGCGTAAGGTCGTGCTCAAAGGAGAAGAACTGCGCGGTCTCTACGTCTTTTTCCGTGTTCTCCCACTGCGGGTAGCTGTCCCAGGAGGCAAAGTCCAGTTCCCTTGCCAGGGCAAAGTAGTTGATGCCGGGGTAGATGCCCATCAGGTTCGTCGTGCAGGGGACGCCTGGCGTGATGCGCTTCAGGGGCTCGACCTCGGCGCGGTACCACTGGATGAACTGGTCGGTGGTAAAGCGCTTCCAGTCCAGCTTCTGGGCGTGCACGGAGGTCTCGCCGATGGGGGAGGGGGACTCCACCTGGCTCCAGTCGGTGTAGGTGTGGCTCCAGAAGGCCGTCCACCAGGCGTGGTTGAGCGCGTCCAGCGTGTCGTACTTCTCGCGCAGCCACAGGCGGAAGTTCTCCTGGCAGGCGGGGCAGTGGCACTCGCCGCCGAACTCGTTGGAGATGTGCCAGGCGCCCAGCGCCGGGTGGTTCTTGTAGCGCTCGGCCAGAAGCGTATTGATTTCCTGTACCTTTGTGCGGTATACTACGCTGGAGAGACAGTGGTTGTGCCGCCCGCCGTGCAGCTGCTTCTCGCGGCGCTCGTTGACGCGCAGCACCTCCGGGTACTTCTGGCTTAGCCACGCCGGGCGCGCGCCCGAGGGCGTGGCCAGCACCGCCGTAAGCCCGTTGTCGGCCATGAGGTCCATGATCTCGTCCAGCCAGGCGAAGTTGTAGACGCCCTCCTCGGGCTCCAGCGCCGCCCAGGAGAAGATGCCGACGGACAGGGTGTTAAGGCCCGCCAATTTTGCCAGGCGCATGTCCTCCTTCCAGATGACGTCCTTTTCCCGGAGCCACTGGTCGGGGTTGTAGTCGCCGCCGTGGGCGATGTGCGGGATCTGCCGGATGATGGGTGGGTATTTCTTCATGGTTCTGGAAACCGCCTTTCCGCATGGATTGGAAACTCAGGTAATATCAGTGTAACATACCGGGGGCTGTCTTTCAACCGAAATTCCATAAGGAGGGGATCTGTCGAACATGTGCGGCATTGTCGGATATATCGGAAGGGAAGAGGCCGTGGGCCTGCTGCTGGAGGGCCTAAAGCGCCTGGAGTACCGCGGGTACGACTCATCGGGCGTGGCGGTGCTGGAGGAGGGGAAGCTGCGCGTGGTCAAGGCGCGGGGGAAGCTTGAGCGCCTGCGGGAAAAGCTTGCGCAGACAAAGCTCACCGGCACCACCGGCATCGGCCACACCCGCTGGGCCACGCACGGCGAGCCCTCGGACGAGAACAGCCACCCGCACCTTTCGCAGTCCGGGGAGATCGCGGTGGTGCACAACGGCATCATCGAGAACTACGCCGCCCTGCGCGATAAGCTCATCGCCCGCGGCTACCGCTTCCAGAGCGAGACGGACACGGAGGTGTTCGCGCACCTTTTGGAGGAGACGCTGAAGACCGAGCACGACCTCCTTGGCGCCGTGCGCGCCACGGTGCGGCAGCTGGAGGGGGCCTACGCCCTGGGCGTGCTCTGCACGCGCTTCCCCGACCGCATCCTGGCCGCCCGCAAGGACAGCCCGCTGATCATCGGCCTTGGGGAGGGCTGCAACTACATCGCCTCCGACATACCGGCCGTGCTGCCCTACACGCGGCGGGTCTACCTGCTCAAAGAGGGCGAGATGGCGCAGGTCTTTGCCGACCGCGTCGAGATCTACGACATGGAGGGCGAGAAGGTCGATAAAGAGGTCTTCACCGTCAACTGGTCCGTAGACGCGGCGGAAAAGGGCGGCTATGCGCACTTCATGCTCAAGGAGATCCACGAGCAGGGCCGCGCCATGCGCGACACGCTGCGCCCGCGCATCCGCGAAGGGGAGATCGACCTAAGCGAGGCAAAGCTCACGGACGAGCTCTTGCGCGGTGTTGCGCGCGTGGTGATCACGGCCTGCGGCACGGCCTGCTACGCCGGGCAGGTGGGGCGGGCGCTGATCGAAAGGCTCTGCCGCGTGCCGGTGGAGATCGACGTCGCCTCCGAGTTCCGCTACCGCGACCCGATCCTGCAGCCGACCGACCTCTTCCTCGTGGTGAGCCAGTCGGGCGAGACGGCGGACACGCTGGCGGCGCTGCGCCTTGCCAAGGCCCGCGGCTGCAAAGTCGTGGCCATCACCAATGTCGTTGGCTCCACCATCGCCCGCGAGGCGGACAGCGTGCTCTACACCTGGGCCGGGCCGGAGATCGCCGTGGCCTCGACCAAGGCCTACACAACGCAGGTGCTGATGCTGACGCTGATCGCGCTGAAGATGGCAAAGTGCAAGGGCACGATCGCGCGCGAGCGGTACGAGGCGCTGCTTGCAGAGCTTCAGCGCCTGCCGGAGAAGGCGGAGGAGATCCTCTCCGACGTCGAAAACGTGCAGCGCTGCGCGGCGCGGTTCTTCTCGCAGGAGGACATGTTCTTCATCGGCCGCGGGCTGGACTACGCGCTGAGCCTGGAGGCGTCGCTGAAGCTGAAGGAGATCTCCTACATCCACTCCGAGGCCATGGCGGCCGGCGAGCTCAAGCACGGCACCATCGCTCTGATCGAGCCGGGGCGCCTGGTGGTGGCGCTGTGCACGCAGGGGGCCACGCTGGAAAAGCTCCGCTCCAACATCCGCGAGGTCCTGACGCGCGGGGCGGTGGTGCTGACCATCGGCTACGCCGACAGCGAGGCGGAAAAGGAGCTGACGCCCTACCGCCTTGCCATCCCCCGCACGGACGACCTGCTGGCCCCGGCACTGGCCGTCATCCCGGCGCAGCTCTTTGCCTACTACTGCGCCATACAGCGCGGCTACGACCCCGACAAGCCGCGCAACCTGGCCAAGTCCGTCACCGTGGAGTAATAGGCTTTGGGGCAGCATTGGGGTCGCCGGGGTCGCCAAGGGAAGGGGTGGCGGGACCCTCCCCCCGCGGCGCTGCGCGCCGCGGGGGGAGGTGTGCGAGAGAGGGGTTTCACCCCTCTCTCGCGCTCTCACCCCAATTCGAGACCGGAGCGGTGGTGGGAGAGGGAAGGGTCGGCGGCCCGCCGGACGCAATGGGGCGTCCGGCGGGAGGGCGGACCCCCGCGCGAGGCAGACGATGGGCGACAGCCCATCC
>CALWKN010000089.1 GCA_944381265.1 uncultured Clostridia bacterium | reverse complement strand
TAGCAGCCCTCCCCCTCCCAGGTGATGGAGTAGAGCCGCCCCTGCGGCAGGCGCAGGGAGGGAAACTGCAGCAGCCGCTCGTCCCGCCCCGCCGTCTCCTGCGGCGAAAAGTCGGCGTTTTCCCCCTGCTGCAGGATCACCGTCGATATGTGATAGCCCCTGCGCACCTCTCCCGGATACGGCGTGGCCGGCGGCATCGGTTCAGGCGTGGGCTCCGGGGTGGCGGCGGGCGTCGGCTCCGGCGTGGCCGTCGCCGGGACCGGGCTCTCCAGCACCGCCGCCGGGACATCCGGCGCGGACATGCAGCCGGGCAGCAGCAGCAGGACCAGCAGCAGCAGCGCGGCGCGCAGAGCGGTTTTCATGGAAAATCCTCCTTTGTACGTCATGATGGAAGAAACTCCCCGGACGAGCCGGGAAGGGAAGAAGCCTTACACTTCCAAAAGCGGGATGTCGTAGTGCGCGCCGTCTTCCATGCAGAAGCGGGCGACGGGGATGTAGAGATCGGAATCCTCATCCAGTATGTAGAGCGCCTCAAAGTGCTCCAGCGTATGCGCTTCATCCGTAATGTCCGTCATCGGCACGTGGTTGCGCTGCGCTTCGTACATCTTCTCCTGGACGAGTTTCATGCGGAATTTTTTCAGAAGGTCGTCTATGTCGACGGCCGTCGCGGCGCTCCTGCCCTGCGCACTCTGCGCCGGCTGCACGTTCACCCACTTGCCCATGCTGAAGGGAACGCCCTCGTCGTCCACGGCGACGGAGAAGACGCTGCCCGCGATGGGGATGCCGCCATAGGAATTCTGCATGCGGACGATGTAGGCGACGGTCTCCTCCACCTCGCTGTCCGCGGAACCGGTCAGGTTGACCTCCGCCTTGACGATGGGGGCGACTTCCACGACCGCGTCGTCCAGGTCCGCCTGGGAAATGCCGCTGTAGTCGCTCAGTATGTGCGTAAGCGCCGCCTGCCGCGCCCCGCTCTCGCTTAGGGCGACGGGCGAATCCTTGATCTCGTCATTGACGATGGAGACGACGCCGTCTCTCTGCACGAGCGAATCATACTCCAGCGCATTCAGCGATACGGCCTCCGCCTGCAGCGGGACGACCGAGTCCGGGAGGACCGCGTCAAACGCCGCGCGCTGTTCCGCGGTCGTGGTGCCGCGCAGGTCCATGCCGCGCAGTTCCTGATCGTTGCCGTCCTCATAGGCGCGGGAGAAGCGGACGATGGTGGAGGAAGAGGTCGGGCGCGCGTAGGTGCTGCCCGGGAAGCCGGGGAAGCGGGAATACTGGCTGTTGTTATCATGCGTCAGCACGATGTAGTTCCGGCAGTTCCAAACATCGTAGGCGTCTCCGAGGTAGTCGTATACATATTCATTCGCCTGCATCCAGGAGGACTTGACGGATTCGCCGGTCTCGGCGTAGTCCATGAAGGCGTCCACCACTTCTACATCGGCATCGGAAGGAGCTCTGAAATGGTAGCCGCAGATGGCGCGGATGGCGCCGGGGCCGATCATCGCGTTGGCCAGCAGCCGCCGCGGGTTGGAGCCTTCGCCGTTGACCAGGTTGCAGGCCGCGAGGAAGACGAATTCCAGGTCGCTGGAGGAATCCCCGCCCCAGATGTCTTCCAGGTCCAGGTCGAAGAGATTAAAGTCAACGGAACTGGCCGTGCCCCACACGTCACCATTCATATTGCCTTCGCTGGACCAATACTTGATGTTGTGCGTATTGGCCTCGAAGTGGTACTGGGTCACATCGTCGGGACCACGGGAGACAGCGCCGGAATAATTGCCATTATAAAACTTCAAGCGGCTGATAAATGTATCTCCGTCCTCTTCGTCATTTAAGCTGTAAGCGTAGGCCGCGTAGCCAGCCGCAGAGGCGGGAGAAAGCACCGAGATGAGGAGAAGCACGACGAGCAGAAAGAGGGATACGATCGTTCTTTTTCTCATTGGGAACCTCCGTTTCATCTGTCGGTCGGAAAAGGGAAGAGCGGAGAATTTCATTATTAAATCATAGCTATTCATACTTATGCAGTTTTCACACGATCAGAATACAGGAAAAAGCGGAAATGTCAAGACGGGAAAAAGTTTTTTGGGGCCTTTTGCCGTGCTGCGCGGGCGGGCTTGCCAAGGGCGGGCGGGGTGCGGTATAATGGGGCTGCAAGTAAGTGCTTACACGCGGAAAAAGGGGGCGGAAGGGCTGAATATCTACGACATTTCCAGGCTGGCGGGCGTTTCCATCGCCACGGTTTCGCGCGTGCTCAACGACAGCGACCGCGTCAGCCCGCGCACGCGGGAGAAGGTGCTGCGCGTCATCGAGGAGAACGGCTACGAGCCCAATGCCTTCGCGCGCGGGCTGGGGCTGAACACCATGCACACCGTGGGCCTGCTCTGCGCCGACGCCGGCGACCCGTATCTGGCCCAGGCGGTGAACGACCTGGAGCGCCGTCTGCGCAAGAGCGGCTACGACAGCCTGCTCTGCTGCACGGGCTATGAGCGGGAGGACAAGGAGAAGTACGTCTCGCTCCTGCTGCAAAAGCGCGTGGACGGGCTGGTGCTGGTGGGCTCGCACTTCGTCGAGCGGGAGGAGGCGGGTAACGACTACATCCGCCGGGCAGCGGAGAAGGCGCCGGTGGTGCTGCTGGGCGGGGAGCTGACGGGGGAGAACCTCTACAGCGTGCGCTGCGACGAGCGCGCCGCCATGCGCGCGGCCACCGCCCGCCTGCTGCGCTCCGGCCGGCGCGAAGTGCTCTTTCTCTACAACTCGCTCTCCTTCTCCGGGCGCAACAAGCTGGCCGGGTATCGGGAGGGCTGCGCCGACTGCGGGCGCGCGGCGGCAGAGCCGCTGCTGCTGGACGCCTACCGCTTCGACGTAGAGGAGGTGCAGGCGGCGCTGGCGGCGCGGGCGGGCTTTGACGCGGTGCTGGCCGCGGACGACCGCCTGGCCGTGGGCGCGGTGAAGTACGCCAAGCGCGCCGGTCTGCGCGTGCCGCAGGACCTGGCCGTCGTCGGCTGCAACAACAGCGCCATCGCCCTGTACTGCGACCCGGAACTGACCAGCATCGACAACCGCCTGGGCGCGCTGTGCGAGCAGGTCGCAGAGGCGCTGCTGAATGTGCTGGCGGGAAACCCCTGGGAATCTCGCACCGTGCTTCCCGCCGCGCTCGTGGAGCGGGGCTCCACCGACTTTTCGTAAAACTATAAGGAGGAAGGAACCATGGCTTTTCTCGACGAGGACTTTTTGCTGACGACGCCCGCGGCGCGCATACTCTACCACGACTACGCCGAGAGCATGCCCATACTGGACTACCACTGCCACCTGAGCCCGCAGGAGATCTACGAGAACCGCGGCTTTGAGACCCTCACGCAGGTCTGGCTGGGCGGGGACCACTACAAGTGGCGGCTTTTGCGCGCCGCGGGCGTGGAGGAAAGGTACATCACGGGCGACGCCCCGGAGCGGGAGAAGTTCCAGAAGTACGCCGAGGTGCTCTCCCGCGCCATCGGCAACCCGCTCTACCACTGGAGCCACCTGGAGCTCAAGCGCTACTTCGGCTTTGACGGCGTGCTGGGGCCGGACACGGCGCAGCGGGTGTGGGATCTTGCGCAGGAGAGGCTGCAGGCTCCGGACATGCGCGCCCGCGCCCTGATCGAAAAGTCCAACGTCAAGCTCGTCTGCACCACGGACGACCCGGCGGACGACCTGAGGTACCACCGGCTGCTCAGGCAGGAGGGGGATTTCGCCGTGCGCGTGCTGCCCGCCTGGCGGCCGGACAAGGCATTGGCCATCGAAAAGCCGGACTTTACCGCCTACATCTCCCGCCTTGGCGAGGCGGCGGGCCAGAGGATCGCGGCGTTTGCGGATGTAAAGGCGGCGCTGCGCGCGCGCATGGACTTCTTCCACGAAAACGGCTGCCGCTTGTCCGACCACGGGCTGCTGCGCGTGGTCTATCGCCCGGCGTCGGAGGAAGCGGTGGAGGAGATCTTCGCCGCCCGCCTGCGCGGCGAGAGGCTTTCGTCCGCCCAGGAGGAGGCGTACAAGACGGCGCTGCTGCTGGAGCTTGGGCGCGAGTACGCCCGCCGCGGCTGGGCCATGCAGCTGCACTACGGCGTGACGCGCGACAACAACCGCGCCATGTTCGAAAGGATCGGCCCGGACACGGGCTTTGACGCCATCGAAAACGTCACGCCCGTCACCGCCCTGGCCCAGTTCCTCGACGCCCTGGAGCGCGAGGACGCGCTGCCGCGCACGCTGGTCTACAGCCTCAACCCGGCGGACGACGACGCCATCGACGCGGTGCTCGGCTGTTTCCAGAAGGGGCCCATCGTCTCCAAAATGCAGCACGGCTCGGCCTGGTGGTTCAACGACCAGAAGCAGGGCATGGAAAAGCAGCTGACGTCCCTGGCCAACAAGGGGTACCTGGCCGGATTTGTCGGCATGCTCACCGACAGCCGCTCCTTCCTCTCCTACCCCCGGCACGAGTACTTCCGCCGCGTGCTCTGCGCTCTGCTCGGCCGCTGGATCGAAAGCGGCGAGTATCCGGCCGACTTCCCGCTCTGGGGGCGCGTGGTGCAGGACATCGCCTACAACAACGCCCACGACTACTTCGCCTTCCCGGCCTGAGGGCGCGGGGATTTAACCGAGCCTTCATGTGCCGAAGGGAAAAACCCGGGTATAATAATAGAAGCCAAGGAAGATTCACCCTGTAAGGAGGGGCTGGAAATGTACTGCGTAAAAGCCATCAAGGACGATATACTCTGGGTCGGGGGCAACGACCGCCGCCTCGCGCTGTTTGAGAGCGTATTCCCCATACCGCGCGGCGTTTCCTACAACGCCTACGTCGTGCTGGACGAAAAGACCGCGCTGCTGGACACGGTGGACAAGGCCGTGAGCGGCCAGTTCTTTGAGAACCTGGAGCACGCGCTTGCCGGGCGCAAGCTGGACTATGTGATCGTCAACCACATGGAGCCGGACCACGCCGCCACGCTTGGCGAGGTCGTGCGCCGCTATCCCGAGGTCACGGTGGTCTGCAACGCCAAGATCCTCGTCATGATCCGCCAGTTCTTCGACTTTGACATCGATTCCCGCGCCCTCGTCGTCAAGGAGGGGGACACGCTCTCCACCGGACGGCACACCTTCACCTTCGTCATGGCGCCCATGGTGCACTGGCCGGAGGTCATGGTGACCTACGACACGGTGGACAAGATCCTCTTCTCCGCCGACGCTTTCGGCACCTTCGGCGCGCTCTCCGGCGGCATATTCGCCGACGAGTACGACTTTGAGCGCGACTGGCTGCCCGACGCCCGCCGCTACTACACCAACATCGTGGGCAAGTACGGCACGCAGGTGCAGGCGCTGCTGAAGAAGGCCGGCGGCATCGAGATCGAGACGATCTGCCCGCTGCACGGCCCCGTCTGGCGCAAGAACCTCAACTGGTTCATCGACAAGTACGTCCACTGGGCCACCTACGAGCCGGAGGACAAGGCGGTGATGATCGCCTACGCTTCCGTCTACGGCAACACGGAAAACGCCGCGGAGATCCTCGCCGCCCGCCTTGCCGACAAGGGCGTAAAGAACATCGCGCTCTACGACGTCTCCGTCACCCATCCTTCCGTGATCGTGGCCGAGGCCTTCCGCTGCAGCCACCTGGTCTTTGCCTCCACCACCTACAACGCCGGCATCTTCATCAACATGGAGACCGCGCTCCACGACATCGCCGCCCACAACCTGCAGAACCGCACCGTGGCGCTGATCGAGAACGGCTCCTGGGCGCCGACCGCCGACGGCCTGATGCGCGAGACACTGGGAAAGCTCAAGAACATCACGTTCCTGGACGGCGGCGTCACCATCCGCTCCTCCGTCAAGGAGGCGCAGCGCGAGGCGCTGGAGAAGCTGGCGGACGAGATCGCCTGCTCCGTCCTGCCCGAGGGCGGCTGCAAGGCAGCCGAGATCCTCGAGCACAAGGTGGACGCAAACGCCCTCTTTAAGCTCTCCTACGGTTTGTTCGTGCTCACCGCCAAGGACGGCGCCCGCGACAACGGCTGCATCATCAACACCGCCATGCAGATCACGGACAGCCCGAAGCGCATCGCCATCGCCGTCAACAAGGCCAACCTCACCCACGACATGATCAAGAAGACCGGCGCGTTCAACCTCTCCGTGCTCTCGCAGGAGGCGCCGTTCAAGATCTTCCAGCACTACGGCTTCCAGAGCGGCCGGAACGTGGACAAGTTCGAGGGCCATGCCGGCGACCTGCCGCGCACGGAAAACGGCCTGATCTACCTGCCCGCCAGCACCAGCGCCGTCATCTCCGGCCGCGTCGTCGCCGCGCAGGAGTTTGAGACGCACACCGTGTTCTTTGCCGACGTCACCGAGGCGGCGGTGCTCTCCGACGTGCCGCCCATGACGTACGACTACTACTTCAGCCACGTCAAGCCCAAGCCGCAGCCCGCGGCCGAGAAGAAGGTCGGCTGGGTCTGCAAGATCTGCGGCTACGTCTACGAGGGCGAGGTGCTGCCGCCCGACTTCATCTGCCCGCTGTGCAAGCACGGCGCGGAGGACTTTGAACCGCTGCCATAGCGCAGCGGGCCCGTTTGCCCATCATCTATGGAAAGGAGAGCGTTCCCATGAAGCAATATGTCTGTGATGTGTGTGGCTACGTCTATGACGAAGCCAAGGGCGACCCGGAGAACGGCATCGCGCCCGGCACCCGCTTTGCGGATCTGCCGGACGATTTCGAATGCCCGCTCTGCGGCGTCGGCAAGGATCAGTTTTCGGAAGTCGAGTGACCGCACACCCCCGATGGAGGGAAAGACGGAGCCGGCGGCCGGCGCATCAGCGCCGCCCGCCGGTTTTTGTCTGGGCGATGGAGTTTTTGGAAAATGGCAGCCGAAAACTCTCCACGCGGTCGATGAGTAGAGAAGAGATCAGCACCGTCGCCAGGGAATAGACGATGCGCCGGATCGGGATGTAGCTGAGCGAGAGGGCCAGCACGGTGAGGTCCGTAAACAGATAGGCTCTCGACAGGCGCCAGTGCGTCACATGGGCGATGGTCAGCGCCAGCGCGTCATCGCCGCCGCACGATCCGCGCTGCCGCACGATGAGTCCGACGCCAAGGCCGACGAACAGTCCGCCCGCGACGGCCGCGAGCAGCGGATAGGCCGACAGATCCGGCAGCAGCGGCGGAAACAGCTCCCACAGGCGGAAGAACGCCGAAACGCACAGCGTGGAGAGCACGGACATCTTGATGAATTGCCCGCCCAGGACGCGGAATGCCAACACATAACATAGACCATCAAGCACCGGTGTAATCAGCGCCGGCGAAATGCCGAACCAGTGTTCCACAAGCAACATGAGGCCGAGGATCCCGCCCTCCGTGATGTCGACCCGGCGATGGATGTTATAGATGCCAAAGGAACAGAGCATCGCGCCTAGTACGATGGCTCCCACCGTTCGCCACGTTACCCCTTTCAGCAGTGCGGAAACGAGCACGGATGGCCGTGATATCACTTTTTTCCATGTCAATTTCAAACACCTCCTTGCACAAACGTGCCGTAATCCGTATGATAAACTATATAGCAACTATCGAGTCAAGGAGGAATTGCATGAAAGGGCTGTTTTCCATCGGCGAGCTGTCGGCCTATCAGAATATTTCGCGGCAGACGTTGATCTATTATGATAAAATCGGCCTGTTTCGTCCGGCCTATGTCGACCCGGACACGGGGTACCGCTATTACAGCCCCCGGCAAATCGACTACCTGGATACGATCCTGATCATGAAAAAGATCGGGTTTTCACTCAAACAGATCCGTGCGCACATGGAGCACTACACGCTGGAATCCAGCCTGCAGGCGTTGCGGGCGCAGGCATCGGAAATCGAGCGGCAGATTGCGGAATTAAAACTGATTCAGAACCGCGTGGAGCTGCGGTGCAGGCAGATGGAAGTGGCGCGGGATGTGCGGGACCGCGAAAATGAGGTGGTGTTGGAACAGGTGCCGGGCCAGACGCTGCTTGTCCAGCCCGTTGCGCCGCCATATACGCTGGAGGCCTGCAGCATCGCCACCAAGCGCTGCTTTGCGCTGGCATTTTCGGAACGGCTGCCGTTGTTTTTTGAGTCGGGCGCGATTGTGCCGCGGGACAAGCTGCTGGTCGGCCGGTTTATGGAGGCGGCGTATGCGTTTGTGCCGGTGGAGGGGCCGTCGTCGCATGTGCAAAGCCGCGTATTGCCGGCGGGGCGGTGCGCGTGCGTCTATCACGTCGGGGACTATCCCTCGATC
>CALWKN010000088.1 GCA_944381265.1 uncultured Clostridia bacterium | reverse complement strand
TCTACGGCGTGCAGTTCCACCCGGAGGTGCAGCACACGGCCTTTGGCAGGGAGATGCTGCACAACTTCCTCTACGGGGTCTGCGGGCTGTCCGGCGACTGGTCGATGCCGCAGTTTGCCAAGGAGACGATCGCGCAATTGCGGGAGAAGATCGGCAGCGGGCGCGTGCTGCTGGCGCTGTCGGGCGGCGTGGACTCCTCGGTGTGCGCGGCGCTGCTGAGCCGCGCAGTGGGGCGGCAGCTGACGTGCGTGTTCCTGGACACGGGCCTTATGCGAAAGGACGAGGGCAAAAACGTGCGGGAGATGTTCGAGGGCAAGTTCGACATGGACCTGCGCTTCCTGGACGAGAGCGAGCGGTTCCTCGCGGCGCTGCAGGGCGAGACGGATCCGGAGCGCAAGCGCAAGATCATCGGCGAGCAGTTCATACGCGCATTTGAAGAGGCGGCGCGGCCCCTTGGGCAGGTGGAGTTCCTTGCGCAGGGCACGATCTACCCGGACGTGGTGGAGTCGGGCGCGGGCAAGGCGGCGACGATCAAGAGCCACCACAACGTCGGCGGCCTGCCCAAGGACATCGGCTTTTCCGGCATCGTGGAGCCGCTGCGCAGCCTGTTTAAGGACGAGGTGCGCCGCCTTGGGCTGGAGCTTGGGCTGCCAAAGGAGATGGTCTACCGCCAGCCGTTCCCGGGGCCGGGGCTTGCGGTGCGGATCCTCGGGGAAGTGACGCGGGAAAAGGCGGACCTGCTGCGCGAGGCGGACGCCATATTCCGCGAGGAAGTGGACAGAGCGGGCCTTGCGCAGGAGGTCAGCCAGTACTTTGCGGTGCTGACGAACGTGCGCAGCGTGGGCGTGATGGGAGACGCGCGCACCTACGACTACACGGTGGCGCTGCGGGCGGTGACGACGGTGGACTTTATGACGGTGGACTTTGCGCGCCTGCCCTACGAGGTTTTGGCGCGGGCCTCAGCGCGGATCGTCAACGAGGCGCCGCGCGTCAACCGCGTGGTCTACGACATCACCACCAAGCCCCCGGCCACGATCGAGTGGGAGTAAAAAACCTCGCAGTTTCTGTTAAGTTCGTTGCTTTTTGCCGCGGGAGCGGGTAAAATAGGGAAAGAGATTTGAGTTTGGAGGCATGGAGCATGGAGAACAACAAGCGTCCGGAGTCTTTAGCGCGCATCACCACCGAGGCGGCGGCGCGCGCCTTCATCGACGAGCAGATCGCCGCGGTGCGCGCCCAGGTCGGCGACAAGAAGGTGCTGCTGGCGCTGTCGGGCGGCGTGGACTCGTCCGTCGTGGCGGCGCTGCTGGTGCGCGCCATCGGCAAGCAGCTGGTGTGCGTGCACGTCAACCACGGCCTGCTGCGCAAGGGCGAGCCGGAGCAGGTGGTGGAGGTGTTCCGCAACCAGATGGACGCCAACCTGATCTACGTAGACGCGGTGGACCGCTTCCTGGATAAGCTTGCGAACGTTAGCGACCCCGAGACCAAGCGCAAGATCATCGGCGCGGAGTTCATCGAGGTGTTCAAGGAAGAGGCGCTAAAGCTCGAGAATGTGAAATTCCTTGCGCAGGGCACGATCTACCCCGACATCCTGGAGAGCGAAGAGGGCGTCAAGGCGCACCACAACGTCGGCGGTCTGCCCGAGCAGCTCGGCTTTGAGCTGGTGGAGCCGCTGAAGTTCCTCTACAAGGACGAGGTGCGCGTGGTGGGCGACGCGCTGGGCCTTCCGGCGGGCATGGTCTACCGCCAGCCCTTCCCCGGCCCCGGCCTTGGCGTGCGATGCCTGGGCGCCATCACGCGCGACCGACTGGAGTGCGTGCGCGAGTCGGACGCGATCCTGCGCGAGGAGTTTGCCAAGAACGGCCTGGAGGGCAAGGTGTGGCAGTACTTCACCATCGTGCCGGACTTTAAGTCCGTGGGCGTGCAGGACGGCAAGCGCTCCTTCGCCTGGCCGGTGATCATCCGCGCCGTCAACACGCGCGACGCGATGACCGCCGAGGTCGAGGACGTGCCCTTTGCGCTGCTCCAGCACATCACAGAGCGCATCACGCACGAGGTCCCGGGCGTCAACCGCGTCTGCTTCGACCTCACGCCCAAGCCCACCGGCACCATCGAGTGGGAGTAAAGATACGTCCATGTCCAAACACAAGGCCCGCGGGGCGGTTTTTCCGCCCGGCGGGCCTTCAGGCTGTCGAAAAAGTGGGGTCATTCTCTTGGGGATTCATGAAGGGGCCACAGCCCCTTCAACTTCTATCCGCAGCGGCGGCGTGTACGCCGCGAGGATGTCGGCCCGTACGGGCGCTTTCCTTTATCGCCCCCCGGCGGTGCCCGAAGGGCACACGGGGCGGATGTCACTCGAAAAAATGCAAACTTGCATTTTTTCGAAGCGTGTCGACGCGCGTCGACACGCTCAAGGCCCGCGGGGCGGTTTTTCCGCCCGGCGGGCCTTGCCGTCTCCTGGGGAAGGGGGGGGAATTGACAAGCGCAGGGGGTTGTTGTATCATCGTCGTAGGGAAAACGGCTCGGGGCGGGGGGCGTTCCGCCTGTCCCGGAGAAAAACGAAGAAAGACGGTGTTTTGCTG
>CALWKN010000087.1 GCA_944381265.1 uncultured Clostridia bacterium | reverse complement strand
GCTGTTCCTCGCTGTCGTCGTGCGCCAGTATGTGGATGCGCACAAGTTCTCCCGTGCGCACGGCCGTCTGCAGGTCCGTCGGCTGCGCGCGCCCTGCGGCGTACAGCAGCGCGGCCAGCAGCGCCAGCGCCATTCCCGCCATCTGCCAGCGTTTCACGTCTCTCCCTCCTCTTTCTTCCTCTAGCATTGGCGCATTTTTCCGGCTTTATGCGCTCCCTGTGCGCCGATTTACGGCAAAAAGAACGGCGCGGCACGGGAGCAAACTCCCATGCCGCGCCCTGCAGCGCCGATTCGGATCGTTTGGATTTATTTAGAGGAACTTGACGCCGTCCGGCACGCTCTGCGCGGCGCAGCACTCCGGGTAGAGGCGCTTGAGCTCCACCGCCGCCTGCGCCGCCTTCTCCCAGGCGTCGAACAGGCCGAACGCCGCCGAGCCGCTGCCCGACATGCGCGCCCCCAGCGCGCCGCGCTGCCGCAGTGCCTCCAGCGCCTGCACGATGCCGGGCCGCCGCGCCGCCGCCACCGGCTCCAGCGCGTTGCCCAGGCGCGCGCACAGCGACGCGAGGTCCCCCGCCTCCATGGCCGCGACCGCGCCGTCCGTGTCCGGGTGCTGCACGGGGCCGCTCCGGTCCAGCGCCGCGAAGATCTCGCGCGTCAGCAGCCCTTCACAGGGCTTTACGATCACAAGGTGCAGCGGCAGACGGCTGCGCACGGCGGTGAGCGCCGTGCCGATGCCGCGCGCGCGCTGGCATCCGCCGCTGACGCAGAAGGGCACGTCCGCGCCCAGGCGCGCGCCCAGCTCCCGCAGCGTCTCCGCCGGATATTTTAGGCCCCAGAGCTCGTTTAAGCCCACCAGGGCCGCCGCCGCGTCCGCGCTGCCGCCGCCCAGGCCCGCCGCCACCGGCACGTGCTTCTCCAGCGCGATCTCCGCCCGCGGCTCGATGCCGGCCTGCGCCGCCAGCAGGCGCGCCGCGCGCAGGATCAGGTTGTCCGGCTCGCTCCGCAGCGCGCCCTCGATGGAGAGCGTGAGCGTCTGCGCCCTGCGCAGGCGCAGCGTGTCGCACAGGCTCACGGACTGCATGAGCAGGTCCACCTCGTGATAGCCGTCGGCGCGGCGGCCAAGGACGTCCAGCGTCAGATTCACCTTGGCCCGCGCCTGCAGGCAGATCTCTTGCCGCATCCGCCATCCCCCTTTTTCGTGCTTTTTCTCCCGGGGACAGCATAGCACATTTTCTAAAAGCCGGTCAAGCGCCTGTAGATCAGCAGCGGCGCTTTCTCCTCCGGATTGCGGGCGCGCAGCTCCTCCTCGGCGATGCGGTAGCGCTTGCCCACCTCCCAGAGCGTTTCGCCGGGATCCGGGTAATAGAGGATCGCGCCCGTGGGCAGCGCCGCCGCTTCCCCTTCTTCGCTGAAGCCCGAGATGACCTCCATCTCCGCTGTGTCCACGCGCTGTGTCTGCAGGCGCAGCGGCACGCGCACCTGCGCCTGCGTGGGGCTGACGCGCTCAAACGCCGCCGCGCCGAGCTCCGCCTCGCGCACCTGCGTACTGTTTAGTCCCGGATACTCCAGCGCAAAGGGCGCTTCCTGCGTGTAGAGGCGGAGCTCCCCCTCGCCGCCTGCGCGGTAGAGCAGGCTGACGCGCAGCAGGCCCTCGACCACGGTGCCCTCCTCGCCGCCAACGATGTCCAGCGCCGCAGGCGCGGCAAAGGCCCCGACGATCTCCCCAAATCCCGCCTGCCCGGCGGGCAGCTCGATCTCCAGCTGCAGCGTCTGCGTCTGCTCCTCCCTCTCGTCCGCGCGTATGAAGCGCACGCTCTCCCGCTCCGCCTGGAAGGGCGCGTCCGAGAGGGGATAGGCGTCGGCCAGCACTTCCGCGCCCGCCTCCTCGCCCGCCTCCGCCGACAGCTCCAGCACGTATTCTACGCGCAGCCTGCCCTCCTGCTCCTCCTCGTCGCGCGGGAAGACCACCTCGCAGCGCAGGCCGCGCACGCTCGCGCCGGTCTGCGCCGCCCTGCCCTCGCGGAAGCCCTCCGCCTGGATCTCCTGGGAGAAGGGGATCGTCTCGCGCTGCCAGCCGACGGCCTGCGCGCCCTCCGCGCCGGAGAGCAGGCAGTCCACCGTCACCGCGCCGCTGACTTCCGCCGCGCCGTCCCGCACCTTTGCGGGGTCCGTCTGCGCGTGCGCCTCGGCGTAGACCACGCGGGCAAAGGCCGGGTCTGCCAGGGGAAAGGTCTCCGAGACCGCAAGGCGCGTCTCCCCCTGCGCGGCCCGCACGCGCGCCCAGAGCCGCGCGCGCCGCTCCGCCATGGGCGTCTCGGACTCGATGCCCGTGCCCAGGGCCTCGGCCGCGGCCTCCACCACCACGCCCTCCAGCCGGATCTCGGCGGCAAAGTCCAGCCGCCCGTCCTTCTCCTCCGCCTCCACGCGCTCGATCGTGGCGCGCACCCGGGCGCGCATGCGCGGCGCGGCCTCCTCCACCTGCATCACGGCGCTGAAGTTCGCCTGCGCCTCGCGGGAGAAGAGCGCGCCCTCCTGCGTCAGGTACAGCGCCGAGAACTCCACCGTCCCCTGCGCCGCGACGCCGCCGGTCTGCACCTCCACGGCGCCCAGCGCCGGCAGGGCGCGGCAGCTGACGAGGGCCACGTTGCGGTCGCCGCCCGAGAGCATGACCGAAGTCTCCGCCGTCGCCTGCGCGCTGCCCCGCCCGACCAGGCGCTCTACGGGGATGTTTTCCTTGCACAATTTGCCTGCCATGTTGTTTTGACCCTCCTTAACCTTGCGTTGCGCCCTTGTTCGCACAGTGCATATATATGGCGGCTCCCCCGGCGGCATGCAAAAATGCGCGGGGACTCGCTCATGGGCGAAGTCTCCCGCGCATTTTTTCCGCGCGTTCAGGCGCTCTTTTCGCTCTGCTCGATGGCCAGGCGGTCGGCGATCAGGGCAATGAACTCGCCGTTGGTCGGCTTTTCGTGCTTGACGTAGAGCTTGGAGCCGAAGAGCAGGTTGATGTTCTCCATCTGCCCGCGCGTCCAGGCCACGTCGATGGCGTGGCGTATGGCCCGCTCCACCTTGGAGGAGGTGGTGTTGAAGTTGCGCGCCACCGTCGGGTACAGGTCCTTTGTGATGGCGTTGATCATCTCGCGGTTGGCGATCACGAGCTTGATCGCCTCGCGCAGGAAGTGATAGCCCTTGATGTGCGCCGGTATGCCCATGGAGAGGAAGATGTTGGCGATCTTCTCGTCCAGGGAGCCGATGGCCTGCGCCCCGCGCACCGGAGCCTCGCCCTGCACCTCCATCGGCTGGTTGTATTCGACGATCTTGTGGTAGACCTCTTTGAGCTCGAAGGGTTTGAGGAGGTAGTAGTCCGCTCCCAGATTCACGGCGCGCTGGATGAAGTCGTCCCGCATCAGCGCCGTGATCACGATGACGTGCGGCCGCTGCGGCAGGTCTTCCTTCTGGATCTGCGTCAGCACCGTGAAGCCGTCGGCCCGGGGCATCACCAGGTCCAGCAGCAGCACGTCCACTTCCCTGGCGCGCAGTATGTCCAGGACCTGCAGGCCGTCCTCCGCCGTGCCCACGACCTCGATGTCGTCCTGCTCCGCGAGAAATGAGCTGAGCACATCCAGCACCACTGTACTGTCATCCGCAATAAGCACCTTGATCTTTTCCACGAGAGACTTCCTCCTCATCAAAATTTCGGAACGCCCGCTTTTCGCCTTCGATTGCTACTCTGTGTGTAGGTCGGACTTCCTTTCAGCGAAAGGGACCGTTCTGTTTCCGATGAGAGTATTTTAGACTAATTTCTTCCGTGCGTCAACGGGTCACGTCGGGATTTCGCGGAAAAAAATGCGGAAATTTACAGCATCGTCGGATATGTTTTTCCTGATCCTCCCTTCTCTCTCCGCGCCCGCTTCGATTTTCCGGGGAAATTTGTCCGCCCGCGGTCGTCTTTCGGCGCGCTCCGCCCGGGTTCGGCGCGGAGATTCTTTGTTGGCTTCGCGACATATTTCGCCGTCTTTTTCGCTCTTGTGACTCCTTTCCCGAAAAAACGACGCGATTCTACGCCCAGCGCATGGCGCGAAGCACGGCGCGGTGCCAGTCCTTCAGCCGCTGCGCGCGCTCGTCCTCGCTGAACTGCGGCGAAAATACGCGCTCCGCCTTCCAGATGCGCCCCACTTCCTCGCGGCTCTCCCAAAGGCCCACGCCAAGGCCGGCCAGCAGCGCCGCGCCCAATGCCGTGGTCTCCGTCACCGCCGGGCGCACCACCGGTATGCCGAGTATGTCCGCCTGGAACTGCATGAGGAAGCCGTTGGCGCTGGCGCCGCCGTCGGCGCGCATCTCGGCAAGGGGCGTGGCGCTGTCCCGCGCCATGGCCTCCATGACGTCCGCGGTCTCAAAGGCGATGGCCTCCAGCGCAGCGCGCACGATGTGCGCCCGGCCCGCGCCCCGCGTCAGTCCCACGATGGCGCCGCGGCCGTACATGTCCCAGTAGGGCGCGCCAAGGCCGGTGAAGGCCGGCACCAGGTACACGCCCGCCGTGTCCGGCACGGAGGCAGCCACCGCCTCGGACTCGGCGGCGGAGGAGAGGAGCTTCATCTCGTCGCGCAGCCACTGCACCACGGCCCCGGCCACGAACACCGAGCCCTCCAGCGCGTACTCCGTGCGCCCGCCCATGCGCCAGGCCACGGTGGTGAGCAGGCCGTTGCGGGAGTCGACCGCCTCCTCGCCCGTCTGCATCAGCAGGAAGCCGCCCGTGCCGTAGGTGGTCTTGACCATGCCCTTGGAAAAACAGGCCTGGCCAAAGAGCGCCGCCTGCTGGTCGCCGGCGATGCCGGCGATGGGGATGGGCGCGCCGAGTATGCCGGGGTCGAGCGTGCCGACGACGCCGCTGGAGTCCACGACCGCGGGCAGTATGGCGCGCGGGATGTCCAGGCGCTCCAGCAGCTCCTCGTCCCACTGCATCGTGTGGATGTTAAAGAGCATGGTGCGCGAGGCGTTGGAGACGTCGGTGACGTGCACGCGCTCGCGCGTGAGGTTCCACAAGAGCCAGGTATCCACCGTGCCAAAGAGCAGCTCGCCCGCCTGGGCGGCGATGCGCGCGCCGGGCACGTTGCGCAGGATCCACTGGATCTTGGTGGCGCAGAAGTAGGCGTCCGGCACAAGTCCCGTCTTGCGGCGGATGATCTCCTCCGCGCCCTCGCTCTTCAGGCGCTCGATCTCGCCCGCGGTGCGGCGGCACTGCCAGACGATGGCGTTGCAGACGGGCTTGCCCGTCTTGCGGTCCCAGAGCAGCGTCGTCTCGCGCTGGTTCGTGATGCCGATGGCGGCGATCTCCTCCGGCGCGATGCCGGCCTTCTGCACGGCCATGCGCAGGGCCTCCACCTGGGAGGAGAGTATGTCCGCCGGGTCGTGCTCGACCCAGCCGGGCTTGGGGTAGATCTGCGGGAACTCGATGCCGTGCGAGGCGACGACCGCGCCTTTTGCGTCCACGACCACGGCGCGGGAGCTCGTCGTGCCCTGATCCAGCGCCACAATGTACTTCTTCATCTGTTCTGCCTCCCCTGTTGCGTGTTTTTGCGGGATTTGCCTTTATTATAGCAAAGCGGCCCCGTGTCAACAAGGGCGGGCGCGGCATAGTATGCAGGGAAGGCGGGCACGGTCCAGCCCCGCCGGAAAGGAGAACCGGCCATGGAAAACGCCTCTACATACGCGCAAAAAGCCGCCGCACGCACGCGGGAGGGCGACCGCTGGGTGGCGCTGCGCACGCTGCGCAACCCCACCACCACGATCCTCGACCCCGAAGCGCCTGCCCCCGCGCCCGCCCCCGCGGGCCCGGAGCGCCGTCCCCTGCTCTACGAGGCGGTCGTCCGCCGCCACCTGGAGGCGCGCCAGCGCCTCACCGACCGCTGACAGGCAGAAAAAGCCCGCGCTTCCCAGCATGACCTGGGGAGCGCGGGCTCCGTTTTTTGCTGCTCTATTCCTCTTCGTCGAGGCGGCCGGCGGCAAGGTCCTCCAGCGTCGGCAGTATGGCGTCCACCGGGTCCTTCTTGCAGACCAGGTCCACGCTGCCTTCGCGGCGCACGCAGTAGTTGTTGATGTCGTAGGGCAGGTAGTCGATGGTGAGCGGCTCCGTGCCGTTGTTGAACGTGTAGGTCACAGAGAGCACCGGCTCCTGGCTCTCGTCCACCTTTTCCTGCTCGACAAGGCCCTCTATGGTGACGCCGATGATCGTCTGGTAGGCGTCCTTAAAGGCGTCCTCCTGCACCTCCTTGCCGTCGAGGAAGAAGGTCTCCAGGTAGTCCGGGCTGCCGTTGGCCAGCGTCTTGAGCGTGCCGTCCTCCTCGTACTGCTCCTGACGCTCGATGGTCATGACGCGCGCAGTCGCGCCGCCATGGATGTCCACGCGGTCCACCTCGCTGATGCTGATGATGTTGGTGAACACGTCCAGATAGTGCGTGACCTGGAAGTCCTCGGCAAACTCCAGATAGGAGGTGCTGATGGCAAAGAGGTCGCCGCTGTCGTCGGTGGTGCAGTAGTAGTGGAGATCGTCGCCCTCCACCTTGTCGCCCAGGCGCAGCGTGCGGCTGGCGCCGCTGTTGTCGGTGACCGTGATGGCGAACCAGGGCTCGTCCAGGCCGTAGTCGGACAGATCCTCCACCTGACCCAGGTACTCGTACAGGCCGCAGCCGGCCACGCTCGTCACCAGCTCGCTCACCGTGCCGGAGTCCAGCCACAGCGTGCGCGGCTCCGTCATCTGCCAGGTGCCGGTGGCAAAGGTGGTGGTGTTCTCCGCCGGGACGAAGGTGATGCGCTCCTGTCCCGCCTGCTCGATGACGATGGAGGCGGTGTCGCTGACGTCCTCGCTGATCTCCGGCAGCTCCAGGCTGCGGTAGCGCAGGAGCGAGCCGCCGAAGATGTTGGCAAAGTAGGGGCGGAGGATGTAGACGTCGTCCTCGCCCTGCAGGCAGGCGTAGATCTGCCCGGTGAGCGGCTGCACGTCGCCCAGCTCCAGGGTGAGCGTCTCGCCGTCCGTGTACTCCACGGTGAGCACGCAGGAGGGCGAATCCAGGCCGTAGGTGGCAAGGTCGGCGGCGTCCGCCTCCACCAGCTGGTCGGCCTCCATGTCCGCGGCGTTGACGAAGGCGGCGGAGCAGGTGCTCTGGTTGAGCTTGTCGTCCTCCATGACGTCGACGTGGAAGACCTCGTCCTCCGTGCCGTCGTCCAGCGTCACCGTCTCTTTGGTGATGGTGAATGTGTTTTCGCCCGCAACGCGGATGCGCTCCACCTCGCCGTTTTCGTGGTCGGACAGCGCCACAGCGGTCGATTCCGTCTCCGTCCCCTGCTCTTCCTCGTGCAAAAGCCCGGGCAGGAACAGCGCCAGCAGCGCCGCCGCCACGATGATCACGCCCGCGACGGCCAGCACCGCCACGCGGTTGACCGGCCGCTTCGCCTTGTGCTCCTTGCGCAGGGAGGCGCCAAGGTCGATCTTTTCTACCGGCTCTTCGCCAGGCAAGCCTTCGGTCTTACGGGGTTCGTCCGCCATTTACAGGTGCCTCCTTTTCAGCCAGACCACGACGCCCGCCGCCAGCACCACAATGGGCATGAGGAACACGCCGACGCCGGCCATGGCGTACATCTCGGCCGTGCTGGTAAAGCGCAGGCTGTTGCTCATCAGGTTCTTGCCGATGATGGTGACGGTGTCCGTCTCGCCGTTCATCCAGCGGATGGCGCCAAGCAGCAGGTCCGTGTTGCCGGACAGGCCGTAGAACGAGGAGGAGGTGACAAACCCGGCGCTGCCGAAGACCACGATCTTGCCGCCGGCGTCCTCGCCCTCCATGTCCACCTCGCGCAGGGCGATGGCAAGGTTGAGCGGGCCGCTGAGGTCGCCGTCCTCCTTCTCCACGGTGGTGGAATTCAGGTCCACCTTGGCGTAGGAGTCCGCAGAGGAGGTGAGTATGGCCTCCACTTCGATGTCCTCGTGCTCGATGGCGGGCAGCTGCAGGGAGGTGGCGTAGGGCAGCACCGCGACCTGCTCATTCTCGGTAAGGCCGGCGGTCACCGCGTGGTCCCCGACCGTGGGCACGATGTAGGCCGGGCTGCGGTAGTAGGCGCTCTCGTCCCCCTCTATGACCAGCGTGTGGTCCACGGAGATGCCGTAGAGGTCGAGCAGCGACTCAAAGCCGGGCAGCTCCGGGCAGGTGGCGTCGGTCAGGTAGATCATGTAGCCGTCGTCCTCCAGGAAGGCGCGCAGGGCCACGCGCTCGTCCTCGCTAAGGTCGGTCTGCGGCGCGGCGACGATCAGTATGTCCCCCTGCTTGAGCTTGTCCATGTCCGTAAAGGAGATGTCGCTCACTTCCAGGTTCTCGCCCTCGATGTAGTCCACAAGGTAGCTCAGCGACGCGGAGGAGACCTCCTGGTGGCCGGTGAGGAAGTAGGCGTTGTTGATCTCGTCCGCCGTGACAAAGGAGATGGCGTTTGTCAGCTTCTGCTCGCCGATGAAGGAGCGCAGCGTCAGCTGGTAGGAGCTCGTGTAGCCGAACTCGTACATGTCGTACTGGTCGATCACGCGGTAGCGCGAACCGTCGTCATTGGTGACGATGACGGAGTTGACCGAGAGGTTCTCACTGGTGAACTGCTGGGCAAAGGTCGGGTTCTGGATCGGATCCACGACGGTGACGTCGATGTAGTCCGGCGCCAGGCGGCGGTAGTTCTCCAGCAGGTTTTCCACGGTCTGGGACTCGGAGCCCGTCTGCATCAGCGCGTAGATGTGCACCGGCTCGTCCACCTCGGACACCACGCGCTCCGTCTGGGCGGAGATGGTGTACAGGCGGTTGCTGGAGAGGTCGTAGGACAGGCCAAAGACGTTGTCCAGCGTGGAGACCACGACGTTCAAAAGGATCGTGATCACGATCACCGCCACGACAAGGAGCGTGGCGAAGCTGCCGTGGCGCAGCCGCCTGGACGAAAGCCAGGCCGGCTTCTTCTGCTTCTGCTCGTTTTTCTGCTCGTTGCTCATGGTCTTAACCCTCACTCCATCTTCTCTTTTCCGTCGTGAACACCGTCAGCAGCAGGAACACGCCCGCGAAGCTGAGCATGTAGATCACGCCCGTAAGGCTCAGTATCCCCGAGGAGAAATCCGTAAACCGCGCAAACAGCGACACCCACTCCAGCGCCGTGCACAGCCAGGAGAGCATCGTCACCCCGGACATGGAGGCGATGATGGAATCCAGCAGGTAGAGGAACAGGATCACCACAAAGGTGCTGATGGCCGAGGCCACCTGGTTCTCCGAGAGGTTGGACATGAACAGGCCCACCGCGATCAGGCAGCAGCCCATGAGGAAGAAGCCCAAATAGTTGACCAGCACCTCTATGGCCGAGACGTTGCCGTAGGCCGAGAGTATGATGACGTAGAGCCCGGTGCACATTAGCGTAAGGAAGAACACCGTGCAGGCGGCAAGGAACTTGCCTCCGACGATCGACCACAGCGAAAGGGGCGAGGTCAGGAGCAATTGGTCGGTCCTTGTGCGCCTTTCATCGCTCATCAGGCGCATCGTCAGGATCGGCACGATCAGTATGAATATGAACGAGACGTTGGAAAACAGCGTGCCGACGGACGAATTGGCGCTCAGCACGTTGCCAAAGGCGAAAAAGATGCCCGCGATCACCAGGAAACACCCCATAAACACATAGCCGATCGCGGAGTAAAAATACGATTGCAGCTCGCGCTTCCAAACGGCCAGCATCGTCAGATTCCTCCCTTATCTTCGCTCGTCAGCTGCAGGAAGATGTCCTCCAGCGTGACGTCCATGGGCTTGAGCATCAGCAGCGAATAGCCCGCGGCCAGCACCGCGTTGACCAGCGGCCGGCGCACGTCCGTCTTGCTGTCGCTCTCGACGATGTAGTCCAGGCTGCCCGCCTCTTTTTCGCCCATGCTCTCGACGTATTTTACACCCGGCACGTCGTGCAGCAGGCGCGTCACCGGCTTTTCCGGGCCCGAGATGCGCACCGTCAGGCGGATGGCCTCGCCTATGCCCTTTGTCAGGTTCGCCAGCGTGTCCTGCGCCACGATCCGGCCCTTGTTGATGATGACGACGCGGTCGCACACGTCCGCCACCTCGTGCAGTATGTGCGAGGAGAGCACCACGGTGTGGTTCTCGCCCAGGCCCGAGATCAGCTTGCGGATCTCGATGATCTGCTTGGGGTCCAGGCCCACCGTCGGCTCGTCCATGATCACCACGTCCGGGTTGCCCACCAGCGCCTGCGCCAGGCCCACGCGCTGCTTGTAGCCCTTGGACAGGTTCTTGATCAGCCTGTGGCGCACATCTGTGATCTTGACCAGGTTGTACAGGTCGTCCAGATGCGCCTTCTGGCTCTTGCGGCGCACCTCCTTGATGTCGCAGACGAACTTGAGGTACTCCTCCACCGTCATGTCCATGTACAGCGGCGGCTGCTCGGGCAGGTAGCCGATGCGGCGCTTGACCTCGCGCGGCTGCTCCAGCACGTCCATGCCGTCCAGAAGGATCTGGCCTTCGCTGGCGGAGATGTAGCCGGTGATCATGTTCATCGTCGTGCTCTTTCCCGCGCCGTTTCGGCCCAGGAAGCCCAGAACTTCTCCCCGGTTGATCGTAAATGAGATGTCGTCGACCGCGCACTTGGCACCGTAACGCTTGGTTACGTGCTTGAGTTCGATCATGCTTTCGCCCTCCTTAAAACTCCCGGCCCGTGCAGCCTTTCACGGGCTGAACCTTTCCAGGACAGTATACTGGTTTGCTTTGAACAGGTCATGAACAAGTTGTGAATTCCCATTTCCACAACCTTAACAAACCTTGTCAGTATACTCCATTTCCCCGCCCCTGTCAATGCGCGAAAAACGGCGTGCCCGGCCCGTTTTCCCGCCGTCTTCCGCGCGCGCCGCCCGGTTAATTCCGCGAAAAGTTTTTTCTCCAAAAAGAAAAAAACGGGCCCGCCGCTGGCGTGCCCGCAGACTGTCGAAAAAGCAGGGCTGTTCGCTTGGGGATGCATGAAGGGGCGACTGCACCCCCGTGCAGCATACGCTGCCCGGGGGTTCCGGCCTGCGGTGCTCCCTAACGGGCCCCTGTGGGGCGTCCACGACGTCCTCGGCCTCCAGGTTCGCTTCGCTCACCCTTTGACTGCG
>CALWKN010000086.1 GCA_944381265.1 uncultured Clostridia bacterium | reverse complement strand
GTCAATTTTTCTCCGTTTCCTCCGCCCGCCGGCGACCGTCCACGAACGGAGGAAACGGAGGCGCTGACGCGCCGCGCTTGCAGGATGGGCTGTCGCCCATCGTCTGCCTCGCGCGGCGCGGCCCCAGGTTCGCGCATTTTGGGGGGTGCGGGGGGCGGAGCCCCCCGCCTCCCGGTCGCCTTCCGGCTGCAAGCTCTGCTTGCGGGCGGAAGACGAGCTGTCGGCGAAGCCGATCCCGACGGAAAAGATGCATTCGCCGCCGGATGCGGCGCGTATGCGGGGGAAAATGAAGGATTGCAGGAATGGCCTTGCGTTTTCGCCATTCTGTGGTACAATAGATGGGTACAACACCACGGAGGAAGTGCACTATGGAACAGCGGCAGGAACTGCTCGCACGCATCAACCAAACGGGGCGCAAGCTCTCCAAGGGGCAGAAGCGCATTGCGGAATTCATCGTCAACCACTATGACAAGGCGGCATTCATGACGGCCTCGCGCCTGGGGGAGAAGGTCCAGGTGTCCGAGAGCACGGTGGTGCGCTTCGCCATCGCCCTGGGCTACGAGGGCTATCCGGCCCTGCAGAAGGCGCTGCAGGAGATGATCCGCAACCGCCTGACCGCCGTGCAGCGCGTGGAGATGACGGGCGATATGTCCGAGAGCGCGGTGCTGGGCATGGTCTTTAAGGCGGATATGCAGAACATCCGCCAGACGATCGAGGACATTGACGAAAAGGTATTCACCCGCGTCGTGGACGCGCTGGACGAGGCGCAGCGCGTCTACGTGGTGGGAGTGCGCTCCTCGGCGCCGCTGGCGGAGTTCCTGGGCTATTACATGAGTTTCATCCGCGACAACGTCTCGGTGATCACCTCCGGCATCAGCGACGTGCTGGAGCAGGTTTCCCGCGTGGGCGAGCAGGACGCCGTGCTGGGCGTCTCCTTCCCGCGCTACTCGCGCCGCACGATCGAGGCCATGCGCTTTGCCAAGGAGCGCGGCGCGCGCGTGCTCTCCATCACCGATACGCCGCTTTCGCCCCTTGGCGAGGCGTCGGATCTGTGCCTGACCGCGCGCAGCGACATGGCCTCCTTCGTGGACTCGCTCGTGGCGCCGCTGTCGCTGATCAACGCGCTGATCGTGGCGCTCTCTTTGCGCAAGCGCGACAGCGTGTCCAGGCACTTTGCGCAGCTGGAGTCCCTTTGGGAGAAAAACGGCGTATACGTCGGCAAGGAGAACGCATGAGGCGCGTGGGCGTGATCGGCGGCGGCCCGGCCGGCATGATGGCGGCCATCGCCGCCGCGCAGGCCGGGGCCGAGGCGCTCCTGCTGGAGGGCAACGAGAAGCTGGGCAAGAAGCTCTATATCACCGGCAAGGGCCGCTGCAATCTCACCAACGCCGCGCCGAAGGACGAGTTCCTGCGCGGCTATGTGCGCAACCCGCGCTTTCTCTATTCGGCCTTCGCGGCGCTGGACAACGAGGCGCTGATGCGCTGCGTCGAGGGCGCGGGCGTGCCGCTGAAGGTGGAGCGCGGCGGGCGCGTCTTCCCCGTGTCCGACAAGGCCTCGGACGTCACGCGCGCCCTGGAGCGCCTGCTGCGGGAAAGCGGCGCGCGCGTGCGGCTGCGGGCGCGCGTGCAGACGGCGGAGAAGGGGGAGGAGGGGTTCCTTGCGCGCGGGGACTTTGGGCAGGAGCGCTTTGACGCGCTGATACTGGCCTGCGGCGGGGCCTCGTATCCCGCCACCGGCTCCGACGGCGGCGGCTACGCCCTGGCGCGGAGCTTTGGCCACCAGGTCACGGAGATCCGCCCGGCGCTGATCCCCATCGTCACGCGCGAGGCCTGGTGCCGCGAACTGCAGGGGCTGACGCTGAAGAACGTGACGCTCTCGGCCCGAAAGGGGAAGAAAGCGCTCTTTTCGGAGCTGGGCGAGATGCTCTTTACCCATTTTGGCATCTCCGGGCCGCTGGCGCTGTCCCTGAGCAGCGCGATCTCCGGCGAGGACCTGGGCAGGATCGAGATCGAGCTGGATGTAAAGCCCGGGCTGGACTTTGCGGCGCTGCAGCGGCGCATCGAGCGGGACATCGCCCAGCGGCCGCGCGGCCATGCCCGCGCCCTGCTGGAAGGGCTGCTGCCGCGCTCCTTTGTGCCGGTGATGGCGGAGCTTGCCGGGCTGCCGCTGGAGACGCCGCTGTCGAATGTGACGCGGGCGCAGCGGGAGAGTCTCCTGCAGGCGCTCAAGCGCCTGCCGCTGCACGCATCCGGGTTCCGGCCGCTGGAAGAGGCGATCGTGACGCGCGGCGGCGTGTCGGTGAAGGAAGTGGATCCGCGCACGATGGAGTCGCGCCGGATGCCGGGGCTGTACTTTGCCGGCGAGATGCTGGACGTGGACGGCGTCACGGGCGGCTACAACCTGCAGGCGGCCTTTTCCACGGGATATTGCGCCGGCCGCGCCGCGGCGGGCGGAGAATGAGAGGGGAAGAAAGATGGCGGACTATCACGACAAGCGCGAGCACCTGGAGAGCGACAGCCGCAATGTGGCGCGGGCTGCGGTGCTGATGGCGCTGACGCGCTCGCGCGAGGAGGAGAAGGCGCTTAAGAGCGAGTTCCTGCCGGACGTGAGCTGCGCGGCCGTGGACTGCGGCGGCGAGTTCATCACGTCGGTGACGCGCATCGTGGAGCGGGCCGTGGTGGCGGCCAAGCGCGAGGGGCTGATCCTGGAGTCGCACCTGGAAGAAGGGGGCGTCGCCGGCGCCACGCACGAGGCGCTGACGCAGATCGTGGACAAGGCCATAGGCCTGAACATCGGCGGCAAGATCGGCATCGCCCGCAGCGGTGACCACATCGTGGTGGCGGTGTTCTTCGGCATCGGCCTGCTGCACCTCAACGAGGTCGCCATCGCGCTGGGGCACCGCGTGGTTTAAGGTAAAACGGGAGACGGGGCGCTGACGCGCCGCGCTTGCAGGATGGGCTATCGCCCATCGTCTGCCTC
>CALWKN010000085.1 GCA_944381265.1 uncultured Clostridia bacterium | reverse complement strand
GAAGCCCCTCCCCCGCCCAGGGGCGCCGTCCGTCCACAAGCTCTGCTTGTGGGCGGAGGGCGAGCAGCCGGCGCAGCCGGAAGAGGCAGAAACGAAACAAGAGCAGGAGGAAAGGAATATGCACGTAGCGATCGACGGCCCCAGCGGGGCGGGAAAGAGCACGGTGGCGCGGCGTCTGGCCGAGGCGCTGGGCTGCGTCTACATGGACACGGGAGCGATGTACCGGGCGGTGGGCCTGCTGGCCCGGCGCAAGAACGTCGACGAGCGCGACGACGCGGCGCTCAAGCGCATGCTGGAGGGCGTGGAGATCCGCGCCGTCCTCTCGCCCGAGGGCCAGCGCACGCTGCTCAATGGCGAGGACGTCGAGAGCAGCATCCGCAACCAGGAGATCGGCATGGCGGCCTCGAACGTGGCGGCCTGCCCCTCGGTGCGCCGGGCGCTGGTGGAGATGCAGCGCCGCGCCGCGCAAGGCTGCGACGTGGTCATGGACGGCCGCGACATCGGCACAAACGTGCTGCCCAACGCCGAGCACAAGTTCTTCCTCACCGCTTCGCCGGAGGTGCGCGCCCGCCGCCGCTGCGACGAGATGCGCGCCCGCGGCCAGGCGGCGGACCTGCCCACGATCCTAAGGGAGGTGCAGGAGCGCGACGCCCAGGACACCACCCGCAAGGAATCCCCCCTCATCCGCGCCGCCGACGCCGTCGAGGTGCGCACAGACGATTTGTCCATCGACGAGGTCGTCGAGGTGCTCCTGGCGCTGATGGGCCGGCTCCCGTAGGACGAAGAAAAGGAGGCGCTCCCCCGTGTACGCTCTTTTGCACTTCCTGGCGCTGTGCCTGACCACCTTCTACTTCCGGCTGCGCAAGCGCGGGCGCGGGAACATCCCCTCTGAGGGCCCGGCCATACTCGTGTGCAACCACTTAAAGATGATGGACACCGCCTGCATCATCGCCCTCTCCCCGCGCAAGGTCTGCTTCATGGCCAAGAAGGAGCTGTTTGAAAACGCCTTCCTGCGCGCGGTGCTCCGCAGCATCGGCACCTTCCCCATCTCCCGCGGCGAGGCCGACATCTCCGGCATCCGCACGGCGCTGAAGATCCTGAAGGAAGGCGGCCTGCTCTGCATCTTCCCCGAGGGCACGCGCAACAAGGAGCGAAACGTCCCCCTCCTGCCGCTGCAGGAGGGCGTGGCCATGATCGCCCTGCGCGCCAAGGCCCCCATCGTCCCCTGCTGGGTGGACGGCGGCTACGCCCCCTGGGACCGCTGCGCCATCACCGCCGGAAAGCCCCTGGATCTGACGCCCTATGAAGCCCTGCGCCGCCCCGATGCCGCCGCCATGCGCCGCCTCACCGAGCAGATGCGCAAGGCCATGCTCGACCTGCGCCTGGAGACATGCCGCGCCCTGGGCAAGGAATGTTAATACTTTGTTAAAGAGAGCCGAGGGCGAGAAAAAAGAAGGATTTTTGCGCGGAACGGAGAATTGTAACAAGAGGTTCGAGGGGACCTGGGATGCGCGGAAGGAGGAGGCGGACGGCATGAAAGTTGAGATCGCCCGCCAGGCGGGGTTCTGCTTTGGCGTGCGCCGCTCCGTAGACGCGGTCAACGCGCTGCTTGCGCAGGGCAAGCGCATCACGACCCTCGGCCCGGTGATCCACAATCCCATGGTGGTGGAGGATATGCGCGCGCGCGGCGCCTATGTGGCGGAGAGCCTAAAGGACGTGCGCGGCGAGACGGTGGTCATCCGCTCCCACGGGGAGGGAAGGGCCGTGCATGAAGCGCTGCGCGCGCGCGGTCTCACCGTTGTGGACACCACCTGCCCGTTCGTTGCGCGCATACACGCGCGCGTGGACGCGGCGTCCCGGGCGCATCTTCCCGTTGTGATCGTCGGGGAGAAGGGCCACGCCGAGGTGGAGGGGATCCTCGGCTGGGTGCGCGGCGTGCCGGGCTATGTCGTGGGCACGGAAGAGGAGGCCCTGGCGCTGCCGGAGATGCCGCGCGCGCTGGTGGTCGCCCAGACCACGACGCCCAAGGCCCGCTTTGAAGCCGTCTGCGCGGCGGCGCGGCAGCGCATCCCCGGGTGCGAGATCTTCGAGAGCATCTGTAAGACCACCGTTCTTCGCCAGAGCGAAGCGCAGGACCTGGCCTCGCGCGTGGACGCGATGCTGGTCATCGGCGGCCGGAACAGTTCCAATACGCGAAAGCTGTTTTCGCTGTGCGCGAGGCTCTGCCCCCGCACCTATTTCCTCGAGCGGCCGCAGGAGGCTGCGTCCCTGCCGCTGCGCGCGCAGGATACCATCGGAATCACAGCCGGCGCTTCCACGCCGGATGAGATCATCAAGGAGGTTGTAACCAGAATGAGCGAACTTGACAAGACCATCACCCCCCAGACCGACGCGCCCGTTGAAGCACAGGAGAATGTGCAGGAGCCCGTCCAGGAGCCTGCGCAGGACGCGGAATTCGCTGCCGCGTTCGAGAAGACGCTCGTCTCCATCCGCCCCGGCCAGACGGTCACCGGCACCATCGTGCAGGTGACGGACAACGAGGTGTGCGTCAACATCGGCTACAAGTCGGATGGGCTGATCCCCGTTGCCGAGCTGATTACCCAGGAGAACCACCGCGAAGCCTATCATGTTGGCGATGAGATCGAGGTCGAGGTTGTCAAGGTGAACGACGGCGAGGGCAATGTCCTCCTCTCCGAGAAGAACATCGTCAGCCGCAAGCATTGGGACGCTCTGGTGGAGAAGTTCGAGAACAACGAGTACGTCGAGGGCACGGGCAAGAGCGTCGTCAAGGGCGGCCTCATCGCCGACGTCGACGGCGTGCGCACCTTCGTCCCCGCCTCCCAGCTCTCCGAGCGCTACGTCGAGAAGATCGACCAGTTCGTCGGCAAGCCCCTGAAGCTGAAGATCATCGAGGTCGACAAGCAGAAGCGCCGCCTGGTCGCCTCCCGCAAGGCGGTCCTGGCCGAGGAATCCGCCGCCCGCAAGGCCGCGGCCTGGGAGAACCTGGAGGTCGGCAAGACCGTGCACGGCATCGTTCGCCGCCTGACCGATTTTGGCGCCTTCGTGGACATCGGCGGCGTGGACGGCCTGATCCACATCACGGACCTGTCCTGGGGCCGCGTCAAGCACCCCTCCGAGGTCGTAAAGCCCAATGACGAAGTGGACGTGCTCGTCCTGGCCCTGGACCGCGAGCGCGAGCGCATTTCGCTGGGTCTTAAGCAGACCAAGCCCAAGCCCTGGGAGACCGCGCAGGTCAACTACCCGGTCGGCTCCATCTGCGAGGGCAAGGTCGTGCGCATCGTCACCTTCGGCGCCTTTGTGGAGCTGGAGCCCGGCCTGGACGGCCTGGTGCACATCTCCCAGATCGCCCCGACCCGCATCAACAAGGTCGAGGACGTGCTCAAGGTCGGCGACATCGTGCGCGTGCGCATACTCGACGTCAACCCCGAGGCCAAGCGCATCTCCCTGTCCATCCGCGACGCCGCCGACTACGGCGACAACGCGGAGCTGCCCGAGGGCGAGGACATGGGCCTGGGCGAGCTGCCGGAAGAGCTCTGATCGCATAGCAGACCGCAATCCCCCTTGCGTAAGCAAGGGGGATTTTTATGTAAGAGGAGCGCGGAATTCCATTTACATTCCGCAAAAAATGCTGTATGATCAGGGAAAGAGAAGGCGCGGGGAAAGCCGCCGGGGAGAGCTTTTTCGGACGACGGAAGGAGGAGAGGGCATGAAGAAGAAACTGTGCATCGTCGCGATCGTGGGGATCGTGGCGCTTGCGTGCGCCGGTGCGGCGGCCGCGTATGCGACTATGCCGCACGGGGAATTCCTGTGCGCCGGGGAGACGGCGGCGGACACCGCGGATGGCGACGTCTATGCAACCGTCAACGGCAGGCCCGTCTATGAGGGGCAGGTCGAGCGCGCCATGCAGACCGAGGCGCTCATGTACGAGTCGTCGCTGCAGCTCATAGAAATCGGCGGCTACTTGACGGAGGAGGAGATGGCGGAGTACGAGGCCGCCTACCCGCCGTCCACGCAGGAAGAGGTGGAACAGCGCCTGCTGCGCGAGGCGCTGCTTACGGGCCTGGCCGAGGAGCGGGGGCTCTCCGTGACGGAGGAAGAGGCGCGGGAGTACGCGGACAACATCAACGACACGCTGGAGGAGATGGCGGAGGCGGGCGATGCCGCCGCGCAGTACATGCTCGACAGCCTGGAGACCTACGCGGCCGGCATGGGCATGACCTATGCGGAGTACACGGAGGAGATCCTCGTGCCGACGTGGCGGGATGCGCTGCTGCGCAGCGCCCTGTGCGAGCAGGTGGAGGCGGAGGAGGGGCCGGACGCCTGGGAGGCGTTCGTCCAGGACGCGCTGGAAAACGCGGAGATCGTCTATCCGTAGACCGAACGGCTTCGCCGTGAGGTAGTCAAAGAGGCGCAGGCAGAGCCTGCGCCTCTTTGACTACCGGGGTGCGGGGGGAGGGGGCAAAGCCCCCTCCC
>CALWKN010000084.1 GCA_944381265.1 uncultured Clostridia bacterium | reverse complement strand
CCTGGAGGGCCGTACAAGCCGCAGGCTTGGTAGGCCCGGAACCCCGGGCCGCCGCAGGCGGCACGGGGCGCAGGGAGATGTCACTCGAAAAAATGCAAACTTGCATTTTTTCGCAGCGTGTCGATTTTCTCGACACGCTGCTTTTTTGCCCCCGCGCGCTCCGGTGTGCAGTCGTCGCAGAGAAGAGCGTTCCTTTTCTTCGCTTTGCGCCGCTGCAGATGAATGAAGTACAGGGCCGCCGAGGGAAGAACTGTGGGTCGCCCCAAGCGGCAGCCTGTTGCCCGCGCGCCGCCGCCCATTGCCGCACTCTCGAAAGGAGGCGCGCGGCTTTGTCCCGCGCGGCGAAGGAGAGTTTTTGAACAAGGAGCGCGCCTCCATCGCAGAGGAAGGGGCGCAAGGCGCGGCCTTTCGGGAAGGCGTTTTGTCGCATGGCCGCGCCGCCGTCCCCCGCGTATTTTCCGAAAGGAGTTATTCCTTTCCCCACTCCGCGCCGTCGAAGGGGCGTTTCGCCGTCTAGGCGCGCCGTTGTCCTTCCCTGCATTTTTAAGGAAGTCACACTGTCTTCCCCCACGGCGAAGGTGAGTTTTTCGGCAAGGCGCGGCCTTTCGGGGAGGCATTTTGTCGCATGGACGCGCCGCCGCCCCCTGCGTATTTTCCGAAAGGAGTTTTTCCTTTTTTCACTCCGAATCGTCCAAGCGTGTTTTCGACAGCGCGCGCCGCTTTTTTCTTGCGGCCGGAGTTTCGCCCTGCGTGCCGTTTTCCAAGAGGCTCCCCGGCCGCCGGAAAGCGAATTCGCCGCGCCGCTTGTCGGCGGGGCGAATTCGCTTTGCGGGGGCCCTGTGGAAAAGGGGAGGGGGCCGCAGGGGCCGCGGCACGCGGGCCCGGAGCGCCCCCTCAACTTTTCCACGGAGTTGAGGGGCGTAGGGGTGGGGCGTGGCCCCGGCGAGGGAGATGAGGAGAATGGGGGCATGAAAGGGGCGGGGCGGCATAGACATGAGGGAGGGGGAGGCGAGATGGCATGCGGCAGGCGGGGCGGGAGGCGCGCATCGCGCTGGACGGAGCGGGCGAGCATCTGACGGTGCGCGGCTACCGGGGCATCTTGTCCTACACGGCGGAGGAGATGCGCCTGCGCCTGCGCGGCACGACGCTGTGCGTTGAGGGCGAAGGGCTGACGCTGGAGGAGATGGACGAGGAAGACCTCTTTATTTCCGGGCGCATACGCTGCGTGCGCCTGGAGGACTGAGCAAAAGGGGGCGGGAGCGTGGCCTATGTGCGCGTGCGGATCCGCGTTGCGCAAAGAGAGGAGGCGCTGGAGGCGCTGGCGCGCGCGGTGCGCGTTCGGCGCGTGCGGGCCGTGCCGGGCGGCGTGGAGCTGGAATTGCGCGCCCGCGACTTTCGCGCGCTGCGAAAAGCGCTGCGCGGCCGCGGCGCCCGCCTGCACATATTGGAAAAGCGGGGCTGCGCGCGCCTGCGCCTCTGGGCGCGTCGGCACGCGGCGCTGATCATGGCCGGGGCCGTGATGCTGCTCCTGCTCTACGGCACCTCGAACCTGGTGCTGCGCGTGGAGGTCAGCGGCGAAAAGGACGCCCGCCAGGAGCGGGAGATGCGCGCGTTTCTGGCGGAAATGGGCCTGCGCCCGGGCGTATGGGCGGGGAGCGTGGACAAGAGCGGCATCGCCGAGGCGGTCCGGCGCGCCTTCCCCGGCCTGAGCTACGCCGGCGTGCAGCGCCTGGGCTTTGGCGGCATGGAGCTGCGCGTGGTGCAGGCAGAGCCTGCGCCGGATGTGTATGACAAGAGCGCGCGCGTGGACGTGGTGGCGGCGTCCGGCGGCCTTGTGACCAGGGTGGTGACCATCGCGGGCGAAGCGCTGGTGGCGCCGGGGGACACGGTGGTGCCGGGGCAGGTGCTGATCCGCGGCACGGAGGAAATGCCGCACGCCGCGGGCGAGGTGACGGCGCGCGTCTGGGCGGAGGGCGCCGGGGAGGCCCCGCTGTTTACGTCGGAGGAGAGGGAAACGGGCAGGGCATTTACCGAGACGTACCTCGCCTCATCCTTTGGGCGCTTTCCAGCGGAAGAGGCGGTCCCTTACGCGAGCTACAGAGAGGAGGAAGAGGGGGAGGAGGTGCTGGGCGGCCTGTTCTACCCGCTGCGCCTGGTGCGGCGGCGCGTGGCGGAGACGGAAGTGCGGACGCAGCGGCGGGACGTGCGAGTGGTGCGGCAGGAGGCGGAAGCGCGCGCGCTGCATCAGGCGCTGGAGAAACTGCCCGGCGGCGCGTCTCCGGTTGACAAACGGGTAGAATATAGTATGATAGAGCAGGGAACGCTCCGCGCCGCGGCGACGCTGGAGGCCGTGATGCAGATCGGCCGGGAAGAGAGCGCCGCGGACTAGGAGCGACAGAGAAAACGGAGGAATGGCATGTCGAATTATGAAGACACGGGGGACGTCCGGCGCGTGCTTGCGGCCGACAGCATGGAGCAGGCGGCGCAGCTCTTCGGCCCCTTGGACGAGAACGTGGAGACCGTGCAGCAGCGCACGGGCGCGCACATTCGCGCCAACGGCACGGAGATCACCGTAAGCGGCACGCAGGAGCAGGCGGACCTGGCCGCAACGGTGCTGGAAAAACTGATCGCGACCTTGCGCAAGGGCGAGAAGATCGACAAGTCCCGCATCAACTACGCGGTGGAGCTGGCCAAGGAGGGCCAGGCCGACCAGATCGACGCCATCATGCAGGACGTCATCGCCGTCACCGCCCGCGGCCGCCAGGTGCGCTGCAAGACGCTGGGCCAGAGGAAGTACGTGCAGGCGGTCAAGGAAAACACCGTGACCTTTGCCATCGGCCCGGCCGGCACGGGAAAGACCTATCTTGCCATGGCCATGGCGGTGGTGGCCTTTAAGAACAAGGAAGTCGAGCGCATCATACTCACGCGCCCGGCGGTGGAGGCGGGGGAGAAGCTCGGCTTTCTGCCCGGCGATCTGCAGAACAAGGTGGACCCGTACCTGCGCCCGCTCTACGACGCGCTCTACGAGCTGATGGGCGTGGAGAACTTCCAGAAGTACGTCGAGCGCGGCGTGATCGAAGTCGCGCCTTTGGCCTATATGCGCGGCCGCACGCTCAACGACAGCTACATCATACTGGACGAGGCGCAGAACACCACCTGCGAGCAGATGAAGATGTTCCTCACCCGCTTTGGCGAGAACTCCCGCGTCATCGTCACCGGCGACCTTACGCAGGTGGACCTGCCCGCGGGCAAGCGCTCGGGCCTGAAGGAGGCCGTGGAGGTGCTGCGCGACGTCGAGGGCATCGCCGTCTGCCAGCTCACGCACCGCGACGTCGTGCGCCACAGCCTGGTGCAGGCCATCGTCAAGGCCTACGAAAAGGCGCGCCGCTAGCGCCGCTCTCCCCGGCGGGGCCTCGCCCCACCCCAAGGGCCCTCGACGCCGTGGGAAACGGGGCGGGGCGCCCCTTCGGGGACCCCGCCCCGTTTCCCACAGGGCCCCCGCGACAACTCGCCCCGCCTTGCGGCGAGACGAGTTGTTGCGTCGGCCCTGTCCGGCCGCGGTGGACAAGCCGGGGCGTTTCTGCTATACTATCAAAAATACAGACAAAGCGCAGACGCGCAACGAGGGCGGGCCTTCGATCGTTAACAGAATATGACAGTTTTAACATTTTGGAAACGCGCGGGGCGCTCTGCCCGCGGCGCGAAGGAAAAGGGTGAAGGCCATGTTTCGAGGAAAAAAGCGGTCCCCGCGGGAAGGGGAGAGGCGCGTTTCGGCGGTGCTGCACTCTAAGACGCTGATCTCGGTGCTGATGCTGACGGCGGCCTTTTTGCTGGTCTACGGCGTGTTTCTGCTGGTGGCGACGCCCCAGAGGCACGACCTGCAGGTGGGGGACATCGCGCCCACCACCATCACCGCCACAAAGGACATCGAGGACACCGCGGCCACCGAGCGCCTGCGCCAGCAGGCCGCCGACTCCATCGTCGAGGGGGCGACGCGCCTGGACACCTCCATCTCCGAGGCCGCGGACGAGAAGGTCGTCTCCCTCTTAAGCTGCATGACGCAGGCGCGCGCCGACTATGCGCGCATCACCGCAACGGCGACGCCGATCCCGACGGCGACCCCCACGCCCCAGGCGAGCGAGGAGGCGGGCACGCTGCCGGGCGAGAGCGCGGAAGGGGAGGAGCCCCCCGCGCCCACGCCCACATCGACCATAAGTCCCACGCCGCGGGAGAGCGCCACGCAGCGCCAGCAGGCCGTGCTGGACGACCTGCGTTCGGAGCTTTCGGAGCTTGACGTCCAGCTCACGAGCGCGCAGGCGCGCGCGGTCCTTGGCGCCAGCGAGAGCGCCTTTGACGAGATGAGCGACGTGGTGCTGACGCTGACGCACGAGGCCATGGAGACCGGCGTGCGCGAGGGCCAGCTGGACGAGCGGCTCCAGGCGCTGCACCTGCAGATCCTCGGCCGCGGCGTGAGCAACGACCTTTTGCAGGTGAGCTATGCCATCGTCGATGCCTCCGTGCAGGAGAACGTCTTCATCGACGAGGCCGCGACGCAGGCCGAGCGCGACCGCGCCGCCGAGGCCGTGGAGCCCGTCGTCTACAAGAAGGGCCAGAACATCGTCCAGGCGGGCGAGGTGGTGACGGCGCAGCAGCTGCAGCTGCTCTCCAGCCTCGGGCTCCTGGCGGACACGCAGGTGGATACCGGCATGGTGCTGGGCCTGGCGCTGCTGGTGGCGCTGATGTACACGACGATACTGCTCTACATCTACCAGTTCGCGCGCGACCTGCTGCAGAGCCCCAAGTACATCCTCCTGCTCGTCTCGGTGATGCTGCTGGAGATGGTGCTGGGCCTTGTGCTCAAGCGCATCAACATCTACCTCATCCCGCTGCAGATGGGGGCCATCATCGTGGCCATGCTGCTGCGCCACCGCCTGGCGCTGACGTTCAACATCATCACCGGCGTCATCGCCGGCGTGATCTCCGCCGGCAGCGACGGCATACTCACCTCCTCCATGTTCCAGATCCTGCTCATGGCGCTCTTTGGCGGCGCGGCGGCGGTGTACCTCTCCCGCCGGGCCACGCGCCGCAGCGTGATCCTCTACGCCGGCTTTGCCGTGGCGGCGGTGAACTTTGTCACGACCCTCGCCTCCGGCATGCTCACCAGCGCCAACTGGGCGCTGGCGCTGGAGAGCGCCGCCTACAGCGCCGGCGGCGGGCTGCTCTCGGCGGTGCTGGCCGTGGGCTTCCTGCCGCTGATGGAGAACGCCTTTAACCTGGTCACGCCCCAGGTGCTGCTGGAGCTGTCCATGCCCAACCAGCCGCTGCTGCGCCTGTTGCAGACCGAGGCCCCCGGCACGCACCACCACAGCCTTGTGGTGGCCAACCTTGCCGAGGCCGCGGCCGACCGCGTCGGCGCCAACGCCCTGCTCTGCCGCGTGGGCGCCTACTACCACGACATCGGCAAGACCCGCCGCCCCATCTTCTTTAAGGAGAACCAGATCGACCAGCCCAACCCCCACGACGGCATGGACCCGCAGGTCTCGGCGGCGATACTGGCCGCGCACGTGCGCGACGGGCTGCAGCTGGCGGATAAGTACAAGCTCCCCCGCGAGATCAAGGACATGATCGCCCAGCACCACGGCGACAGCGTGATGGCCTACTTCTACTACCAGGCCAAGAAGACGGCCGAGGCGCAGGGGCGCGAGGTGGACATACGCGACTTCTCCTACGACGGGCCCAAGCCCCAGACCAAGGAGGCCGCCATACTCATGATGGCGGACACGGTCGAAGCCGCCACGCGCACGCTCAAGGACCGCTCCCGCGAGAGCATGAGCGGCATGATCGAAAAGCTGGTCAAGGACAAGTTCGAGTCCGGACAGCTCTCCGAGTCGCCGCTGACCTTCCGAGAGCTGACGGAGATCTCCGACGCCTTCATACGCACGCTGGCGGGCATCTACCACCAGAGGATCGAGTACCCGGACTTAAAGACGCTGAAAAAACCCGCCGCCCCCGCGGCGGCGGAGACCCCCGCCCCGGCGGAGGCGAAAAAGGAGGACTAAGGAGCCGTATGCTGCTGGAATGGATGGACGAGCGCGAGGCGGAGCGGGAGGACGAGGCCGCAGGAGCGCTGACGCAGGCGCTGCTCACGCGCGTCATGGAAGAGGTGCTGCGCCGCGAGGGCGAGGACGGCAATGTGCTGGTGGGCGTGACGCTGGTCGACGGCGAGCGCATCCGCGAGCTCAACCGCGCCTTCCGCAACGTGGACCGCGTCACGGACGTGCTCTCCTTTCCCATGGTGCAGGGGCGGCTGCGCGACGCCGCGCCCGCCGCTCTCATGGGCCTTACCGACCCAGAGACCGGCGCACTGGAGCTGGGGGACCTCGTGATCTGCCCGGCCCGCGCCCGGGAACAGGCTGCGGACTACGGCCACAGCCTGCGGCGCGAGATGGGGTATCTCGCCGCCCACGGCCTTTTGCACCTGCTCGGCTACGACCACGAGACGGAAGAGGAGCGCGCCGAGATGCGCGAAAAGGAAGAGGCCGCGCTGGCGGCCTGTGACCTTACGAGAGAGGGATAGGCGGGCGGCCGGGGGGTGCGGGGGGACGAAGTCCCCCCGCCTCCCGGTCGCCCTCCGGGCACAAGCTCTGCTTGTGCCCGGAGGGCGGGCTGTCGGCGAAGCCGAATCTAAAGGAGAGACGAGGAAAACGGCATCGGAGGCTGCGCGGGGCCCCACCCGCCAGCTGCGCGTTTTGCGTTGAGCCGGAGCTCCGCCCGGCCCGCGTTTCGTCGCGGTGCAGTCTTGCGTCCGTCTCCCGGGGATAGCGGGGGAATGCCT
>CALWKN010000083.1 GCA_944381265.1 uncultured Clostridia bacterium | reverse complement strand
GCCGAGGCGTCCTCCGCCGTGGACCTGGCCGTGCACCGCGAGAGCGTGGAGCTCGGCCGCCGCGTCTACCTGGACTATACCCGCAACCCCGCGGGCTTTTCCCCGGAGGCGCTGCCGGAGGAGGCGCGCGAGTACCTCTCCCGCTCCGGCGCGCTCGCGCCTACGCCCATCGAGCGTCTGTGCCGCCTCAACCCCCAGGCCGTCGCCCTCTACCGCCGCCACGGCATCGACCTTGCGCGGGAGAAGCTGGAGATCGCCGTCTGCGCCCAGCACCACAACGGTGGCCTGGCCGTGGATGCCGACTGGCAGACGACCATAGACGGCCTCTACGCAGCGGGCGAGGCCGCCGGGACCTTCGGCGCCTCCCGCCCCGGCGGCTCCGCGCTCAATTCCGGCCAGGTCGGCTCCCAGCGCGCCGCCGAGCACATCGCCTTTTTCGCCCCGCCCCGCGCCGCCGAGGAGGCCTGGGCGATCGAGCAGGCCCGCGCCTTCCGCGAGGACCTGGCCGCGCGCCTGGACGCCGCCGCCCCGGACCCCGCGGCGCTCCTTGGCAAGACCCGCCGCGCCATGACCCGCTGCGCCGCCCACCTGCGAAGCGAAGCGGAGATGGCCGCCCTGGCCGCGCGCCTGGAAGCCCTGCCGCCCGTGCGCGCCCGCAGCGCGGAGGAGCTGCCCCTGGCCCTGCGCGCGGAGGACGTCTTCGCCGCCCAGGCCGCCGCGCTCTCCGCCATGCGCCTTTCCGCCGCCTGCAGCGGCAGCCTGGGCTCCGCGCTGGTGCGCGGGCGCGCGCCTGGCGATCCCAAGCCCGGCTTTGCGCTGCGCACGCGCCTGAGCGGCGGGCGCTTTGCCAGCTCCTACGTCCCCGTCCGCCCCCTGCCGGACCCCGACGACTGGTTCGAGACGGTCTGGCACGACTACAACGCCGCCCACGGCATCGCCGAGGACGAGCGCTGACCATCTTTTTACGAGGAGGAGATCCGCATGACGCACGCGCGCCTTCGCTTCACCGACGAGGGCTTCAAGTGGCGCCGCACGCCCGACGGCCGGGAAAACGCCGCCGAAGCGCCCGCGCTCACCGAGCTCTTCGCCCATGAAAACGGCCCTGCCTGCTTCCAGATCCTGCTGTGCGCGCCCGAGCCCTTTGCCGTGTCCACCGGCTGCGCCGCCTGGTATTCTCCCTTTGGCCATCGCCGCCGCTTCCGCCTGGAGATCGAGTCCCCGGGCGCCCGGGTGCAGACCTATATCGAGGACGCGGTGCGGGACGACGACGGCAGCCTCTGCGCCGACGTCCTCCTGCGCGCGCAGGAGAAGGATTACCCCGACGGCGGCACCGTCGCCGTGTTCGTCGAGGTGCGCGCCCCCCGCTCCGCTGAGGTGCGCGTGCGCCTGTATGAGGCCTTCGGCACGCACCCGGAGGCGCTCATCGCGCAGGAGAGCCTGCCCCTTACCGTCTATCCCGTGCGCCTGCCGGAGGAGAGCCCCTTCTACCTCGACCTCTGGCAGCACCCCTCCAACCTGGCCCGCAAGCACGAGACGCCCCTTTGGAGCGACGCCCACTTCGCCGTCATCGAGCGCTACGCCCGCACCATGGCGGAGCTTGGGCAGAAGTCCATCACGGTCCTGGCCGGGGACGTGCCCTGGCGCGGCCAGGGCTGCATGGACAACGACCGCTTCCCCGCCGACCTCTTCGAGTACAGCATGGTGCGCGCCGTCCGCCGCCCCTCCGGCGAGCTCGCGATGGATTTTGCCGCCATGGACCGCTACATCGACGTCTTCGAGCGCTGCGGCGTGCGCGGGGACATCGAGATCCTCGGCCTGTGCAACATCTGGAAGAAGGACAGCTTTGACGACCACCCGCTCGTGCCCGGCGACCCGGAGCCCTACATCAGCCTGCCCTGCCGGGATGAGAGGACGGGCGCGCTCTCCTACCTGAACACCCCGGAAGAGGTCGATTTCTGGATCGCCTCGCTGGAAAAGCACCTGGAGGAAACGGGCCGCCTTGCCCGCGCCCGGCTCTCCGCCGACGAGCCGGCGGACATCCCCGCCTATCGCCGCAGCGTGGAGCGCCTGTCCCGCGTGGCCCCGCGCCTGCGCCTGAAGACCGCCATCAACCACGCCGCCTTCATCCCCGCCTTTGCCGACGTCATCGACGACTTCATCCCCTCTTTGGCCTCGGTCTGCGAGCAGTACGACGAGCTGCAGCGCATCCGCCGGGAGCTGAAGGACAAGCGCTTCCTCTGGTACGTCTGCTGCGCGCCCGACCACCCCAACACCTATCTGCGCAGCCGTTTGAGCGAGACGCGCCTGATCGGCGCGCTCACCCGGCACATGGGCTTTGACGGCTTCCTGCGCTGGGCCTACACCTGCTGGCCCGCCGACCCCCGATGCGACGGCCGCTACGGCGCCTTCCCGGCCGGGGACACGCACTTTGTCTACCCCGGCGCGGACGGATGCCCGCTGCTCTCCCTGCGCTACATGGCCCTGCGCCGCGCGATAGAGGACTTTGCGCTTTTCCACCTGCTCGACGCGCGCGGCCGAGGGGAGGAGGCCGATGCCCTGGCCGCCTCCGTGCTGCGCGAGCCGGATGTGCGGCGCTGGTTCCACGGCGAAGAGCCCATCCCCCTTGCGGAGATCTGCTGCACGGACTACGCGGCCTACGAGCGCCTGCGCCGCGCCGCCCTGGAGGCGCTGTGCGCGTGAAAAAAGGGATTGACGCGCCGGGCCAAAGGGTCTATGCTTAAAAACAAAACACCGCGCCTTTGCCGGATACAAAATTTCACAGAACGGAGGCGGTCCACATGAAGATGGGCCTGGGCTTTTACCCGAGCACCTACAGCGACGACGCCCTCTCCTTTGCCAAGCAGATCGGCGTCAGCCACATCATGATCCACATCCCCAGCGCGGACATGCTCCCCTCGGCCCGGGACGGCTACTGGTCGTACGAGGACCTGCGTGCCCTGGTCTCTCAGGTCGAGTCCCACGGCCTGAAGCTCGAGGCCATAGAGAACTTCGAGCCCTGGCACTGGGCGCACATACTCACCGCCGGGAACAAGCGCGAGGCGCAGATGGACAACGTCAAGCGCACCATCGAGAACCTGGGCAGGGCGGGCATCCCCATCATGGGCTACAACTTCTCCCTGGCCGCGGTGGCCGGGCGCAAGATGCTCCCCTGCGCTCGCGGCGGCGCGCTCTCGCCCGTCTACGACAAGGACCAGGACGAGAACTTCGACAAACCCCTGCCCAACGGCTTTGTCTGGGGCCAGCAGGTGGAGGAAGCCGAGGGCGACATGGGCTTTGTCTCCCTGGAGGAGATGTGGGAGCGCTACGACTGGTTCCTGGACCGCATACTGCCCGTGGCCGAGGCAGCGGGCGTGAAGATGGCCATCCACCCCGACGACCCGCCCGTGCCCGTCATGCGCTGCGTTAACCGCCTGATGGTCAGCATCGAGCGCTACGACGAGAACTTCCGCCGCCACCCTTCGCCCTGCAACATGGTCGAGTTCTGCCAGGGGACGTTCAGCGAGATGCCCTTTGGCCCCGACTACGTCTACGAGGCCATCGACCACTTCACAAAGCTTGAGAAGATCGCCTATGTCCACTTCCGCAACGTCTGCGGCCAGCTGCCGCGCTACAGCGAGGACTTCATCGACAGCGGCGACGTGGACATGATGCGCGCCCTTGCGATCTACCGCGACAACGGCTTTGCCGGCATGATCATCCCCGACCACGTGCCCACCATGCCCGTCAAGGAACCCTGGACCACGGGCGTGGCCTACACCGTCGGCTATATGCGCGCCCTCTGCCGCGCGCTGAAGATCGACCTGGAAGATTAGGAGGAAAGAATGTACACCGTGCTGGACGCCTCCATGCTCGGCATGGACAAGACGCTGCAGGAACTCGCGCCCCTGTGCGCGGCCCGCGGCATACAGGGCCTGAGCGCCCCCGCCGCCGTGCTGGACGACCCCGACAAGGCCCGGGAGGCCGGCGCCCTGCTGCGCGACCTCGGCCTGCAGTGGGGCCTCATGCCCATGACCGCCGACTTCTACGCCTGCGACCTGGACGACGACGCCTTCGAGGCCGCGCTGCGCGCGCTGGCCCGCAGGGCCAAGGCCGCCGAAAAGCTCGGCGTGCGCTGCGCCTACAACCACGTCTGGTCCTCCAGCCCGCGCCCCTTTGACGAGAACTTCGACTGGCACGTCCGCCGCGTCGCCCGCGTCAGCGAGATACTCGCCGACCACGGCGTGCGCTACGGACTGGAGTTCCTCGGGCCCCACGAGCTGCGCTCCCTCTGGGCGCATCCCTTCGTCCACAGCCTGTCCGGCGTGCTGGCCATCGCCGACGCCGCCGGAGGCCGGGCGGGTCTCGCCTTTGACACCTTCCACTGGTACTGCTCCCACGACGGCGACCGCGGCGAACTGCTCTACGCCCTGCAGCACGCCGACCGCGTCGTCGCCCTCCACCTCAACGACGCCGTTGCCGGCGTCCCCTACGACGAGCAGCGCGATATGCAGCGCCGCCTGCCCATGGAGACGGGCGTCATCGACACGCGCGACCTCTGCGCCCGCTTTGCCGCCGCCGGGTACGCCGGGCCCTGCATGATCGAGCCCTTCGAGCCCGGGCGCACGCACTTTGCCGCCCTGTCCGCCGCGCAGGCCGTGGACGAGGCCGCCGCCGTCTTCCGCACGCTGCGCCTGCTTTAAAAACGCGTAGGCAAAACGCCCGCCCTTTTCCCTGAAAGCATTGGGGAAAAGGGCGGGCGCATGTTTATGGGTCACTTCCGGCCGCGGCGGCTGAAGATTTTCTCCAGCAGCGAGCGCCGGGGCGCGACCGTCGGGCGCAGCTCCAGCGGGTGCTTCAGCCAGTACTCCTGCGCGGAGATCCACTCCTTGCCCTCCATGGGCACGCGGATGTAGCTGCCGTCCGGCTGCAGGCGGCGCGCCTTGCGGTTGTCCGTCAGCAGCACGTCCAGGAAGTGGGAGAACCAGTCCTTGAGCTCCGGGCTCTCCACGGGCGCGGCGATCTCCACGCGGCGCACCTGGTTGCGCGTCATCAGGTCGGCGGAGGAGATGTAGATCTGCCGGAGCTCCCCCTCGCCAAAGGCGTACACGCGCGAGTGCTCCAGGAAGCGGCCGACGATGCTCGTCACCGTGATGTTGTCCGTCTTGCCGGGGATGCCCGGCACCAGGCAGCAGATGCCGCGCACGATGAGGTCGATGTGCACGCCGGCCTGCGAGGCCTCAGCCAGCTTGTCGATGAACTCGCGCTCCGTCACGGAGTTCACCTTCATCACGATCCGCCCGCGCCGCCCGCGCGCGATCTCCCCGTCGATCAGGCGCAGCAGCGTCTCCTTCATGGAGAAGGGCGCCACCAGCAGCTTGTTGTAGCTGCCGTGCAGGTCGCCGATGAGCATGTTCTGGAAGAAGGCCACCGCGTCCGCGCCGATCACCGGGTCCGCGGTCAGGAGACTGAAATCCGTGTACAGCGCCGCGGTCTTTTCATTGAAGTTGCCCGTGCCGATGTGCGTGATGTAGCTCAGGCCGTTCTTTTCCTGCCGCGTGATCAGGCAGAGCTTGGAGTGGCACTTGTACTTCTCCGCCCCGTAGAGTATGCGGCAGCCCGCCTCTTCCAGTTCGCGCGCCCACTCGATGTTGTTCTTCTCGTCAAAGCGCGCGCGCAGCTCCACCAGGACCGTGACGTTCTTGCCGTTTTCCGCCGCCGCGCACAGGTGCTTGACCACCGCCGAGTTGCGCGCCAGGCGGTAGATCGTGATCTGTATGGAGACGACCTTGGGGTCCGCGGCCGACTCCTTGAGCAGGTCGAGGAAGGGCTGCATCGTCTGGTAGGGGTAGAAGAGCAGCACGTCGCGCTGGCGCACCTGCTCCCACATCGGCACTTCCGGGTTCAGGTACGCGGGGTACTGCGGCTTGTGCGGCGGGTTGTAGAGCTCCGTCGCCCCGCCCAGGTCGTAGGCGAAGCCCAGGCTCAGCGGGCAGCTGCTGACGAAGGTCTGCTCCTCGCGCAGGTGCAGCATCTGCTGCAGCAGCGCCTTGAGCTTGCGCGCCTCGCCCTGCATCTCCAGGCGCACCGGGGCCAGGTGGTCGCGCTTGCGCAGCAGCTTTACCATGTGCTCGCGAAAGTCCGGCGCGTCCTCGTCGAACTTCTCCTCGTCGTAGCTGATGTCCGCGTTGCGCGTCACCGCGATCACCGACTGCTCTTCCAGCGTGTAGATCTTAAAGATCTTGCGCAGATGCGCCTCCAGCACGCTCTCGGTGCGCACAAAGCGCGTCTTGCTCCCGGGCAGGAAGAGGATCGGCGGCGCCGTGTCCGGCACGCCGACAATGCCTAGGAAGGTCTTGTCCCGGTCGCGCAGAAGGGCCGCGGCGTGCAGCGCCTTGTTCTTCAGGTGCGGAAAGGGGTGGTTCCGGTCGATGATCTGCGGCGCCAGCAGCGGCCGGATCTTCTCCTGGTAATAGGCCTGGATGTGCGCCTTGTCCGCGCCCTGCAGTTCCTCATAGGGGATGTCGCGCACGTCGTACAGGCTGAGCTCCTTCATCAGCTTGGCGTAGATGGCGTCCCGCAGGCGGATCAGCGGCCGCACCGCCTCATAGATGCTCTCCAGCTGCTCGGCGGGCGTCTTGCCGCACTTGTTGTCCGCCGCTTCCGGCGTCATGATGGAGAGGTCGAACAGGCTCCCTACGCGCACCATGAAGAACTCGTCCAGGTTGCTCGTGAATATGGAGACAAAGCGCAGCCGCTCCATCAGCGGCACGCCGGGGTCCGTGGCCTCCTCCAGCACGCGCTGGTTGAACTTCAGCCAGCTCAGCTCCCGGTTCTGCGTGTAGCTCAGGTCGTAGCGTTCAGCAACTTGTGACAAAGATACCCCTCCCTAACTCCGTATTGACTGACGAATATGCGATCCCGGCACAGCTTGTGCCCCAGGGCGTTCATCATCATCGAACCCGGGATGATGGTGTGGATCCGGTCGGGGCAGACGCGCAGGATCAGCCGCCGCGCCTCGTCCCCCCGCCTGCAGAGCAGGCCGCAGATCTCCTCGATCTCTTCCAGCAGAAGCGTGCGGTTGTCCGGATCCTTGCCAAAGTAGGCGTTGGCGATCTTGAGCACCGCCCGCGCCGTGCCGCCGATGCCGCAGGCGCGCTCCGCCTTCTCCTCCGGTATGTCCGCGCTCTGCAGCGCCTCGCCCACCCGCTTTTCCATGGCGCGCAGCTCTTCCTTCTTCGGCCAGATCTTGCTCACACACTGGTTGAAGAGGTTCAGCGACCCCACCGCCAGGCTCTGCGCCTGGCAGATCTCGCCGTCCCGCACCTCCAGGATCTCCGTGCTGCCGCCGCCGATGTCGAACATCGCCCCGGTGCGCAGGTCGTTTTCCAGCATCGCGCCGTAGTAGCCGAGTTTGGCCTCCATCTCGCCCGAGATCACGTCCACCGTAAGCCCCGTGCGCCGGCGGATCAGGTGCACCGCCTCGTCCGTGTTGCGGATGTTGCGCAGGGAGGCCGTGGCAAAGACGTGCATCTCGCTCATGCCGAAATGGCTCAGCAGCGTGCGGAACCCGGCCAGCACCGCGCAGGCCTTGTCGATGCCGTCGCGGCTGAGCAGGCCGTCTTTGTTGATGTAGTTGACGATGCCCGCCATCTCCTTTTCGGAGAAGAGCAGGTCAAAGGCGCCGCTGTCCAGCACATTGTAGGCGGACAGGCGGATGGTGTTGGAACCGAGATCGACCACAGCGTATTTCTTGGACATTGCCTTGCCTCTTTTGCAGTTTG
>CALWKN010000082.1 GCA_944381265.1 uncultured Clostridia bacterium | reverse complement strand
GCCGCCAAGGCCGTGTGCCTGAAGGAGGCCATGACCGACGAGTTCAAGGCCTACCAGCAGCAGATCGTCAAGAACGCCGCCGCCATGGCGGAGACGCTGACGGCGGAGGGCCTGCGCCTGGTCTCCGGCGGCACGGACAACCACCTGATGCTGGTGGACCTCTCCGCCCTGGACGTCACCGGCAAGGACCTGGAGAAGCGCCTGGACGCCGCCCACATCACCGTCAACAAGAACACCATTCCCTTTGAGACGAAGTCCCCCTTCGTCACCAGCGGCATCCGCATCGGCACGCCCGCGGCGACCTCCTGCGGCATGAAGGAGCCGGAGATGGTGCAGATCGCCAAGTGGATCGCAAAGCTGGCCAAGGAGGGCGACAGCGCCGTGGAGGAAGTCAAGCGCGGCGTGCTCGACCTCTGCGCCCGCTTCCCCCTCTACCCTGAGGTCTAAAGCGCAAGGCAGAAAGCCGTCGGCCGGAGTTTCCGGCCGGCGGCTTTTTCGTCAGATCGCTCCGCGCAGGGCCAGGGCCAGCAGGAGGAACGCCGCCAGCGCCGTGAGCGCCAGGAGCGCGATCCCCCAGCGTGCCCGGCCGCCCGCCCGCGCCGTCGAGGGTTCCGCCAGGCGCGCTCGCCTTAGCGCCGTGACCACGGGTTTGTACAGCAGCAGTGTCAGGGCCGCGTTCAGCCCGCCCTTTACGAGGTTGAAGGGCAGAAACGCCGGCAGCAGCAGCGCGGCGACCGCCTCCCGCGGCTGGCCCATGTACAGGGGCGCGATCAGGTAGTTCCACAGCAGCATCACCGCCGCCATCAGCACGACGCCGCACAAAAGCCCCCACACCGCGCCGGAGAGCGTGCGCCGCTTTTCGTAGACAAAGGCCGCCGTGCAGGCAAAGGAGCAGCTCGAGAGCACGTTCATCAGGCACCCCAAGACGCCGTCTTCGCTGAGTGTCACCATCTCCAGCAGTGCCACGATGGCGGATACCAGGAAGGACGCAAACGGCCCGTAGACAAAGCCGCCGATGGCGATGACGACGTCCTTGGGCTCGTACTCCAGGAAGAGCACCAGGGGAACGCGCAACAGCGCCACCAGCGCGTAGGCCATGGCGCAGAGCATGCCGATCGTCGTGATCTGTCTCGTCTTTTGGATCATGTTCCCACCTCCGAAGAAAAATTCACACCCGAAAGCGCAATTCTGCCTTTCAGGTGTGCATTTTTGGACGGGCGCTAAAAAGGCGCCGTCCCCTTTGCACGTCTTCTTCTATCCAGACTATACTGTCGGTCTTGGAATCGCACCAAGTCCTGCGCTTGCGCGCTCGCGGACTGTACCGCCGATCGGGAATCGCACCCTGCCCTGAAGACATCGTTGGGATTCGGTTGTTGAATCGAGTATAGCACAGCGCGCGCCCGGCGGCAACACATGGCGGCGCGGTTTTGTGAAATCTTTATGCGGGGTGATTGACAGGCCTGCAAGGCGGTGATACTATAGGCAGGGAAAACCGACTGGTTCAGTCGGGAATGGGAAAAGGCGGTCGGATTTTGGTATGAAGCTATCCACAAAGGGACAGTACGGCGTGCGCGCCATGTACGACCTGGCGTGTTTTTACGGCGGCGCGCCGCAGTCGGTCAAGTGCATCGCCGAGCGCGAGAGCATACCGGAGGCGTACCTGGAGCAGCTGATCGCGCCGCTGCGCAAGGCGGGGCTGGTGCTCTCCCTGCGCGGGGCGCAGGGCGGGTATCTGCTGGCCAGGCCGCCGCAGGAGATCTCCGTCGGGGAGATCCTGCGGGCGCTGGAAGGGCCGCTGGCCGCGACGGATTGTGTTTTGAGCGAATGCGAGAAGGCCGAGGGCTGCGTCATGCACGCGCTGTGGCTGCGCGTGCACCGCGGCGTCAACGCGGTGATGGACTCCATCACGCTGCAGGATATGTTGAGCGACGCCGCGCCCCGCCAGGCCCAGACGAAGGAGCAGGAGGAATAGACGTGGAGAGAATCTATCTGGACAACGCCGCGACCACCCGCGTGCGCCCGGAGGCGGCGGAAGCGGCACTGCGCGCCATGACGGAAATTTACGGCAACGCCTCGAGCGTGCACGCCTTTGGCCGCGAGGCCAAGAAGGCGCTGGAGAAGGCGCGGGCGCAGGTGGCCGCGCTCATCGGCGCCAAGAAGGAAGAGATCTACTTTACCGCCGGCGGGTCGGAGGCGGACAACTGGGCCCTGAAGGGCGCGGCGCACGCGCTGTGCGGGAAGGGCCGCCACATCGTCACCACGGCGGTCGAGCACCACGCGGTGCTGCACACCTGTAAGGCGCTGGAAAAGGAAGGGTTCGAGGTCACGTATCTGCCGGTGGACGAGTACGGACGCGTGACGGCGGAGCAGGTGGAAAAGGCGCTGCGCCCGGACACGATACTGGTCAGCGTCATGGCGGCGAACAACGAGGTGGGCACGCTCGAGCCCATAGCCGAGATCGGCGCGGTCTGCCGTGCGCACAATGTGCTCTTCCACACCGACGCGGTGCAGGCCGTGGGCCATGTGGCGCTGGACGTCGGCGCCATGCCGATCGACCTGCTCTCCCTCTCCGGCCATAAGTTCTACGCCCCCAAGGGCGCGGGCGCGCTCTACATCCGCACCGGCGTGCGCATCCAGAACCTGATCGAGGGCGGGGCGCAGGAGCGCGGCCGCCGCGCCGGCACGGAGAACCTGCCCGCCATCGCCGCCATGGGCGAGGCCGCGGCCTGCATCGCCGCGGAGATGGAGGAGGAGAACGCGCGCCTTACCCGCCTGCGCGACAAGCTCATCTCCGGTTTGCTTTCGCGCATCCCGGAGACGCGCCTAAACGGCCACCCGACGCAGCGCCTGCCGGGGAACGTCAACGTCTCCATCCGCTACATCGAGGGCGAGGCGCTGCTGCTGTCGCTGGACATGGCGGGCATCGCCGCCTCTTCCGGCTCGGCCTGCACCTCCGGGTCGCTGGATCCCTCGCACGTGCTGCTGGCTATGGGCCTGCCGCACGAGATCGCCCACGGCTCTTTGCGCCTGACGCTGGGGCGCGAGACCACGGAAGAGGAGATCGACCGCGTGCTGGAGGAACTGCCCCGCATCGCCCAGCGCCTGCGCGCCATGTCGCCGCTCTACGACGACAGCCGCCGCTAGGACCCCCCTATTTCCAGGAGAAGGACGGAGGAAACGCCATGTATTCGGAAAAAGTGATGGACCATTTCACCAACCCGCGCAACGTGGGGGAGATCGCCGACGCCTCGGGCGTGGGCACGGTGGGCAACGCCAAGTGCGGCGACATCATGCGCATCTACCTCAAGATCGAAAACGGCATCATCGAGGATGTGAAGTTCAAGACCTTTGGCTGCGGCGCGGCCATCGCCACCAGCTCCATGGCCACCGAGATGGTCAAGGGCAAGTCCATCGAGGAGGCGATGCAGCTGACCAACAAGGCCGTGGCCGAGGCGCTGGACGGCCTGCCGCCGGTGAAGATGCACTGCTCGCTCTTGGCCGAGCAGGCGCTGAAAGAGGCGCTGGAGGACTACTTTACCAAGAACGGCCTGCCGCTGCCGGAGGGCTTCACAAAGCCGGACGCCGAGCACGAGGAAGCGCCGGAAGAGCTTTGAGCGCCGTGAATTTTTGAAGACAATTTTTTCCGCCCCGGGTCCGCGCGGCATAGACGCGCGCGATCCGGGGCATTGTATTTGCAGTGAAGAACGCGCGCGGAGCGAAAAGAAGGGGGCGCATGCGCATGAAGCGCGTGTCCAAAGTCACGGGCCAGCCGTCTGTGCTGCAGGGAACGGGCAGGCGATTGGGGCTCGTGGAGCGCGTCCTGCTCAGCGCCGACGGGCAGGACTGCGCCGGGCTCCTGCTCCGGCTCCGGGGCCCGCTGCGAAGAAAGCGCTTCGTCCCATTTGGCAGCGTGGCCTTGTGGGGCGAGGTCGCGGTGGCGGTGCGCCGGGCGGAGAAGGTGCCGCCCGCGCTGCGCCGCCAGGAGGACATACGGGGCCTTGCGGTCTGGGACACGGCGGGCGAGCGCCTTGGCTGGGTGACGGACGCCTTCCTGGACGAGAGCAGCGGGCGCATACGGCTGCTGGAGGTATCCCAGGGCATTGTGGACGACTTCCTGCGGGGCCGCATCCACGTGCGCGACTTCACGATGCGGCCCATCGGCGTGGTGGCCGTGACGGAGGACGCCGGCGGCGAGAGCGCGCCGGCCGAATCCTGAGGACGAAAAGCGAAGGAGGCGTAAGGGATGTTTCTCGTCAAAAAGTCGTATCTGGGTCTTGGCATGGCCATGGGCATGATGGCCGGCGCGGCGGCGGTGACGGCGGCGGTGCTCTCCTGCCCGCAGGGGCGCTGCATGGCGCGGCGCGCCGTAAAACAGGGCAAGCGCATGGTGCGCGCGCACATTCGGCCCATGCTGGAGCGGTAGGCGCCGTGCGTTTCCCCGATGGACAAGTGGAAAAAGGGACTTATCTGGGCGGCGGGCATTGCGCTGCTGATCGCGCTGCGAAGGGCGGTCGGGCGCATTGCCCTGCTTTTGCTTGTGGCCTCGACCCTGGCCTACCTGCTGCTCCCCCTGGAACACGTCTTCCGCCAGAGGCTCCGCCTTGCCCGGGGCCCGGCCTCTGCCCTGGCCTTTGCCTCGGCCGCGCTTGCGCTTTTGCTGCTCATGCTGTTTGGCGCGCCGGCGCTGCTGCGGCAGGCCGCGGCCCTGGGCCAGAGCGCGCCGGCGCTGCTGACTTCCTTCTCGGAACTGCTGCGCAATTTCAGCGCCCGGGCCGCCGCCCTGGGCCTGCCTGAAGAGACGATCGCCGCGCTGGAGGCGCGCGCGGGCGAATTGCTGACGCATTTTGCCGAGTTCCTCTTCTCCCGCCTGATGCAGGTGGCAGAGGGCGTCTCCAGCCACGGCTATCTGGTGTTTTCCCCGGTGCTGGCCTTTTATATGCTGCGCGACCGGGAGCGCCTCTTCTCCTTTCTCACCCGCCTTCTCCCAAGCTCCGTCCGCCGCCCGGTGCTGTGCGTGGCCCTGGCGTCGCGCGAGGCCATGGCCGCCTATGTCCACGGACAACTCACGGTCTCCGCCATCACCGGGGGGCTTACGGCGCTGGGGCTGTGGGCCCTCCGCGTGCCGGGGTACCTGATGCTGGGGCTGCTGATGGCGCTGTGCAACCTCATCCCCTATTTCGGCCCCTGGCTGGGCCTGATCCCCATCGCGCTGTTCACCGCGCCGCTGGGGCTTTGGACGTTCTTTGGCGGCATCGCCGCAGCGCTTCTGGCGCAGCAGATCGAAAACCTCCTCGTATCCCCCCGCGTCATCGGGCAGAGCGCGCAGCTGCATCCGGCGCTGGTGGTGCTCTGCCTGCTCTTTGGCGGCTGGACCGCGGGCCTTGCCGGGATGTTCTACGCCATCCCCGCGGCGCTCTGCCTGCGCGCCGGACTGCGCGCCCTGCGCGACGCTCGTCTGCAGAAACGCGGCGTTTAGACGGCAAAAGCGACAGTTCGGCATAAAGGGTTTGAATTTACGCGCCTTGTAGTGTATAATGGGAACAGATCGCACGGGAAGGAGCGTGGGAGAGTATGGATCAGTTTAACGATACGATGCGGTTTCAGTTGGAAAACCCGGTATCCTTGAACGCGCACGATATACTGATGAGCGTCTACGCGTCGCTCAAGGAGAAGGGGTACGACCCCATCAATCAGATCGTCGGGTACCTGCTCTCGGGCGACCCGACCTATATCACCAGCTACGGCAACGCGCGCTACCTCATCCGCCAGCTCGAGCGAGACGAGCTGCTGGAGGAACTGGTGCGCTCCTATGTGCTGGATCAGGAGCAGTGACGAGAGCTTGAGGCGGAACGCGCTGTCTTACGCGCTCCGCCTTTGTGTGGAGGCGGGAAGCGTATGGACAAGGTGATCGCGCTGGACGTGGGCAGCGTGCGCATCGGCGTTGCCGCGAGCGACGCGCTGGGCCTGACCGCGCAGGCGCTGGAGACCTGGAAGCGCAAGGGGCTGGAGAACGACCTGCAGCACTTTGACGAGCTTGCAGGGGCGCGCGGCGCGGCGGCCTTTGTGCTGGGCCTGCCCCGCAACATGGACGGCAGCGAGGGCGGGCAGGCGGCGGACACGCGCGCCTTTGGCCGGGCGCTCGCCGCGCGCACGGGACTGCCCATCCACTATGTGGACGAGCGGCTCACCAGCGCCGGGGCGCATCTGGCCCTGCGCGAGGGGGGCCTGAAGGCGCGCGCGCACAAGGCGGTGGTGGACAAGGTCGCCGCCGTGCTGATCCTGCAGACCTACATGAGCTGCCCGCAGCGCTTTCCGGCGGAAAAGGAGGGGACAACATGACGGAGGAAATGGACAACATCGTGGTCCTGACGGACGAGGACGGCAATGAGGTGCAGTTTGAGCACGTCGTCACCGTGACCCACAAGAACAAGGAGTACGTCTGCCTCATCCCCATCGAGGGCATCGACTACGGCGAGGACGAGGACGAAAACGCGCTGATCTTCCTGGAGATCATCCCCGGCAAGGACGGCCAGGAGGACGTCTACCAGGGCGTGGAGGACGAAAAGCTCCTAAACGAGCTCTACGCCAAGTACCTGGAGGCCGTGGAGTTCGAGGACGACGAGGAATGAAAACAAGCGGCGCGGAGGAGAACACGCTCCTCCGCGCCGCTTTTTTGCCCGTCAGGCGAGGTCGCGCGCCTTCATGCGGCGGCGCTCCCGCCTGCGCGCCGTCTGCTGCCCCCTTACCCAGACCAGCAGAAAAAGGAGCGTGGGAAATACCAACATTCTCCAGTCCTGCCTAAGGACGATGCTCCCCTTGGCAAACAGGAAGGCCAGCGTCCCCACCCAGAGCAGCGGCACGATGCCGCCCAGGTACCAGAAGCGCGGGCTCCTGTAGCTGGCAAAGAAGTGGAACAGCGTCAAAGCGATGACGACAACACAGACCAGAATTTTCATTTTGCACATTCTCCCTTCTTCTCCTGCGCGCGCCCGGCCGCCTCTTTGCGGTAGCGCGCCAGTATGTCCTTGGCCGTCTCCAGGTCGATGCGGCCGTCCACGGCAAGGCTGCGGATGTAGGTAAGGAACGGCTCTTCCTCGCGCTGATCCGCGAGCTGGATCTTCTGGATCAGCCGGTCCAGCCGCAGCCGCACCGTGGGATAGGAGACTTCATAGCGATGCGCTACCTCCTTGAGCGAGCCGGACGCGCAGACGAAGTTCTTTAGAAACGCGGCGTCCTCCTCCTCCAGCGCCAGAAACCACTGCGGCACCTTGTCGATGTCCATGTGCCTTCCTCCTCTCTTCAACAAAATTAAGTATAACATAAATAAAATGAAAGTCAATACACAGCGCGATTTTTATTTTATTTCGCGTGCAGGGCGCTGGAAGCGCGACGGCAAAGAGCCTTGCAACTTCGCCCCAACTGTTGTATGATGGAAGGGAGAATCAGGGTTTTTGCCCAAAACACGAGGAAAGGTGTGTTCAAGCGCATGGAAAAATACACCATTGGCGTGGACTACGGCACGCTCAGCGGCCGCGCGGTGCTGGTCAATGCCCGCACCGGCGAGGAAAAGGCCGACGCCGTCTACGAATACCCGCACGCGGTCATGGACGAGCAGCTCCCCTGCGGGGTGAAGCTGGGCACGGACTGGGCGCTGCAGCACCCGCAGGACTACCTGGACGTGCTGGCCCACACCATCCCGGAAGTGCTGCAAAAGGCCGGCGTCTCGGCGGATGACGTCATCGGCATCGGCACGGACTTCACCGCCTGCACGATCCTTCCCACCAAGCGCGACGGCACGCCGCTGTGCTTCCTGCCGCAGTACGAGCGCGAGCCGCACGCCTACGTCAAGCTCTGGAAGCACCACGCCGCGCAGGACAAGGCCAACCGCCTGAACGAGATCGCCGCCGCCCGCGGCGAGACCTGGCTGCAGAACTACGGCGGCAAGATCAGCAGCGAGTGGGCCATCCCCAAGATCTGGCAGGTGCTGGACGAGGCGCCGGAGATCTACGAAGCGGCGGACCGCTTCATCGAGGCGGCGGACTGGATCATCTGGCAGCTCTGCGGCAAGGAGACGCGCAACAGCTGCACCGCCGGTTACAAGGAGATCTGGAACAAGCGCGCCGGTTACCCCAGCCCCGACTTCTTTAAGGCCCTGGACCCGCGGCTGGAGAACGTGGTGCAGGACAAGCTCGGCACGGTCATAACGCCCCTTGGCAGCCGCGCCGGTGCTCTTACGGAAGAGGCCGCCGCGCTCACGGGCCTGCGCCCGGGCATCGCGGTCGCGGTGGGCAACGTGGACGCGCACGTCTGCGTGCCGGCGGTGGGCATCGACGGCCCGGCCAAGATGCTGGCCATCATGGGCACCTCCACCTGCCACATCATGATGGGCACGGAGGAAAAGCAGGTGCCCGGCATGTGCGGCGTGGTCGAGGACGGCGTCATGCCCGGCTACTTCGGCTACGAGGCGGGCCAGAGCTGCGTGGGCGACCACTTCGCCTGGTTCGTGGAGAACTGCGTGCCTGCCGCCTACGAGGAAGAGGCCAGGGCCCAGGGCAAGAACATCCACGTCTATCTCACCGAGAAGGCGGAAAAGCTCCGCCCCGGTGAGAGCGGCCTGCTGGCGCTGGACTGGTGGAACGGCAACCGCTCGGTGCTGGTGGACGTGGACCTGACCGGCATGATGCTGGGCATGACGCTGGCCACCAAGCCGGAGGAGATGTACCGCGCCCTGATCGAGAGTACGGCCTACGGCACGCGCGAGATCGTGGAGAACTACCGCGCCAACGGCGTGCCGGTGGAGGAGTTCTTCGCCTCCGGCGGCATCTCGCAGAAGAACGCCATGGCCATGCAGATCTACGCCGACGTGCTCAACATGCCCATCAAGATCGCCGGTTCGGCGCAGGGCCCGGCCCTTGGCAGCGCGATCTTCGCCTCCGTGGCGGCGGGCGAGGCTGCCGGCGGCTATGACGACATCTTCACCGCCGCGCGCGCCATGGGCCGCACCAAGAACCTGGTCTACACCCCCGACCCCGAGAGCGCGGCGATCTACGACAAGCTCTTTGCCGAGTACGTCAAGCTCCACGACTACTTCGGCCGCGGCGCCAACGACGTCATGAAGCGCCTGAAGGCCATCAAGAAAGCGCAGGTGCAGGCGTAATGCTGGAAGAACTGAAGGAAAAGGTGTGGCGGGCCAACCTCCTGCTGCCCAAGCACGATCTGGTGACGTTTACCTGGGGCAACGTCAGCGGCATCGACCGCGAAAAGGGCCTTGTCGTGATCAAGCCCAGCGGCGTGGAGTACGACGAGATGACCGCCGACGACATGGTCGTAGTCGACCTTGCCACGGGAGAGCGCGTGGAGGGCAGGCTCAAGCCCTCCTCCGACACGCCGACGCATTTGGTGCTCTACCGCGCCTTCCCCGGCCTTGGCGGCATCGTGCACACCCATAGCCGCTGGGCCACCACCATGGCGCAGCTGGGGCGCGGCG
>CALWKN010000081.1 GCA_944381265.1 uncultured Clostridia bacterium | reverse complement strand
CGCGGCTCGATCATAAGCACGGCCTTCTTCTCGTCGATCATGCCCTCGTCCACAAGGTCGCAGGCGATCTTAAGCGCCGCCGCCGCGGTGCGCTTGCCGTTGCGGGTCTGCAGCATGTAGAGCTTGCGGTCCTCGATGGTGAACTCCATGTCCTGCATGTCGCAGTAATGCGTCTCGAGCGTGTTGCAGATCTTGACGAACTGCTCGTACACCTCGGGCATGATGTCCTTGAGGTGGTCGATGGGGTTGGGCGTGCGCACGCCGGCCACGACGTCCTCGCCCTGGGCGTTCATCAGGAACTCGCCAAAGAGCTTCTTTTCGCCGGTGGCGGGGTTGCGGGTGAAGGCAACGCCGGTGCCGGAGGTGTCGCCCATGTTGCCAAAGGCCATCATCTGGACGTTGACCGCGGTGCCCCAGGAGTAGGGGATGTCGTTGTCGCGGCGGTAGACGTTGGCGCGCGGGTTGTCCCAGGAGCGGAAGACCGCCTTGATGGCGCCCATGAGCTGCTCCTTGGGGTCGGTGGGGAAGTCCTCGCCGATCTTGGCCTTGTACTCGGCCTTGAACTGCTCGGCCAGTTCCTTCAGGTCCTCGGCCGTAAGCTCCACGTCGAGCTTTACGCCCTTCTCCTCCTTCATCTTGTCGATGAGCTGCTCGAAATACTTCTTGCCCACCTCCATGACGACGTCGGAGTACATCTGGATGAAGCGGCGGTAGCAGTCATAGGCCCAACGGGGGTTGCCGCTCTTCTTGGCCATGACCTCCACGACCTGCTCGTTGAGGCCGAGGTTGAGGATGGTGTCCATCATGCCGGGCATGGAAGCGCGCGCACCGGAGCGGACGGAGACGAGAAGCGGGTTCTCCAGATCGCCGAACTTCTTGCCGGTGATGTTCTCCATCTTCTCGATGTACTCCATGATCTGGGCCTGGATCTCGGGGTTGATCTGGCGCCCGTCTTCATAGTACTTGGTGCAGGCTTCGGTGGTGATGGTGAAGCCCTGGGGCACCGGCAGGCCGAGATTCGTCATCTCCGCCAGGTTCGCGCCCTTGCCGCCCAGCAGGTTTCGCATGCTGGCGTCGCCTTCGCTGAAGAGATACACGTACTTGTGGGACATGTAAGGCAACCTCCTTGAAGTAAACTTTAGGCTCTTGTTCCCTATGGTCAAACGCGCGCTTTCCCCCTTGCGCTGGGGGTGCGCAGGGGGCGGCGCGTCCTGCCCGCTTTGAAGCGCCGGCTTTCCGGCCTATGGAAAAATCAACGAGATTCCAAAATGCGGAACCTTGAACCCTTCCTATTATACTCGAATTCCGCCTTTTTCGCAAATCCTTTTTTTCCAGGCGCTGTAAAAACAATGTAAATGGCGCCGCGGCGCCGCCGGTTCCGCGCCGCCGTCCCGATCCGCGCAACTGCGTTCCGAAAGGTGAAAAAGCGGTGAATGAGCGCGCCTAGCGCGGGGCGCTCTCCCTGTCCTCCAGGTCTTCTGCCAGGCGCAGGGCGTCAAAGTCGCGCTCGAGCTGGGCGCGGACGAACCCCGCGGCGATGCGGCACAGGCGCTGCGCCCTGCCGGAGACGGGGGCAAAGGGGCCGGTGAGGCAGGCGCGCAGCATGGCCATGTCCTCGCCCGTGATCACGGGCAGGGGGCGGCTCTCGTGGCGGGCGCAGACGACGCCGCCGGCGAGGGCGTCAAAGCGGGCGTCGACGATGCGCCCGCCGCAGGCGGCGCAGCGGGTGAGCAGCGGCGCATGCCCGGCAAAGGCCATGGCGCGCAGGAAGAAGGGCAGGGCGACGTTTGCCGGCTCATGCGCCTCGTCAAAGGCGAGGTAGGCCAGGGCGCGCAGCAGCAGGTCGTAGAGGTCGGGGTTGGGCTGGTTCGGCTGCACGATCTCCTCGGCGATCTGGGCGAAGGCGGCGGCGTAGCTGAGGCGCCGGGCGTCCTCGCGCAGGGGGTAGAAGCTCTCGTCCGGCAAAAAGGACTTGACGCTGAACTTGCCGTTCTTCTCCTCCAGATCGTACTCCCCGGCGCAAAAGAGCGCCGCGGCGGCAAAGAGCGGGGAGCGGGCCCGGTGCGCGCCGCGCGCCGCCGCGCTCAGTTTCCCCTGCTCGCGGGAAAAGAGCGTCAGTATGACGTCGTTGTCGCGATAGTTCGCCGTGCGCAGCACGATGGCGTTGACGATGCGCCTCTCCCCCATGGACGCTCTCCCTCCTTAGGATTTGGGCGCTTCGTAGCCGAGCGTGCGCAGGTCCTCGGCGCGGTTGCGCCAGTCGGGCCGCACCTTGACCCAGAGCTGCAGGTTGGCCTTCTGGCCGAGCATGCGCTCGATGTCGCCGCGGGCCTGCTCGCCGATGCGGCGGAGCATCTCGCCGCCCTTGCCGATCAATATGCCCTTGTGGCTGTCCTTTTCGCAGAAGATGTTGGCGTGGATGGTGACGGCGCGCTTCTCGTCCCCCTGGTGCTCCATGGCCAGGACCTCCACGCCGATGCCGTGGGGGATCTCCTCGCGCAGGTTGCGCAGCGCCTTTTCGCGGATCATCTCCGCCACGATGACGCGCTCGGGCTGGTCGGTGACCATGTCGTCGGGGAAGTACTTGGGGCCGAGCGGCATCCAGGAGACGAGCGTGCGCGTCAGCTCCTCCAGGCCCTTTTTGCGCAGGGCGGAGACGGGCAGGTAGGCGTCGGCCTGTTCCTGGCCCAGGCGCTGCAGCAGCGGCGCGAGGACCCCGGCGTCCACCTGGTCGATCTTGTTGACGACGATGGCCTTTTTGACCGGGAGGCCGGCGTACTTGCGCAGAAGCTCGATGTCGGCGGCGCGCACGTCGGTGGCGTCCAGCATGAGTATCGCGGCGTCTATGCCCTCCAGCGCGCCCTCGACCGCGCCCATCATGTACTGGCCCAGCTTGTTGCGCGGGGCGTGGATGCCCGGCGTGTCCAGGAAGACGATCTGCGCCTCCTCCTTCGTCATCACGCCCATGATGCGGCTGCGCGTGGTCTGCGCCCGGGGCGAGACGATGGCCACCTTCTCCCCCACCAGCGCGTTCATCAGTGTGGACTTGCCCACGTTCGGCCGGCCCAGGATCACCACGAACCCCGAGCGGAACCCGTTTTTCTTTTCCATGTCGCTTTTCTTCTCCTGTCCTATGTGTTGCGAAATTCCCGCGCCTGTTTTGTGCCTCCCCCGCTTCGCCCTTGGCAGGGCTCGGGGGGAGGCGGGCGGCGCTGCGCGCCGCCCCCGCAAAGGGGGAGCGCCCGTCCCCTTAGGCAATCATTCGGCTTCGCCGACAGCCCGCCTTCCGCCCGCAAGCATAGCTTGCAGCCGGAAGGCGACCGGGAGGCGGGGGGACTTCGTCCCCCCGCACCCCCCTGTTCCCTCCGTTCGTGGACGGCCGCCGGCGGGCGGGCACGGAGGCATAGACCCGCCGGCCCGGGGGACGGGGGCCAAGCTTTCCCGCGCCGAAACGCGGGTCGGACGGGGCTGCCATGCGGAACAAAACGCGCAGCTGAAGGGTGGGGCCCTCCGCAGCCTCCGATGCCGTTTTCCCCCTCTCCCCCCTTAGATTCGGCTTCGCCGACAGCC
>CALWKN010000080.1 GCA_944381265.1 uncultured Clostridia bacterium | reverse complement strand
AGGTAAATGGGCCTGCCGTTTAAGTAGATCCACTGGCAGTCCTTCCCCGGCGCCTGCCGCGCCTGTATCTCCCGCAGTCCGAAGTAGGTGTGCACCACGTCCGTCTCAAATCGCAGCTCGCCCTCGTAGAGGTAGGGGTCGTCCGGCGACCAGGGGCGCGGGTCGTCCAGGCGGAACTCCAGCTCCGCCCGCGTCTCCCCGGCGCCAAACTCCACCTCGCGGGAAAACGCCTGCCCGTTAAAATCGGCGGTGAGCGTGCCCCGCCCGGGCGAATCGGCAAAGAGCTCGCACTCTGCCTTCACCCGTCCGTCGGCCTTCGTCGAAATCCTGGCAAAGGTCAGGCGCTCCCTCGGCGCGGCCTCCAGGTACACCGTCTGCCAGATGCCGCGGATCTCGCCGTAGCCCTGCTTGCCGCGCGCCTGCGAGGGGCTGTCCTCGTCCTCGACGCGCACGGCGATCACGTTCTCCTCCGCCTTGCGCCAGAATTCCGTGACGTTTAAGCGAATCTCGTCGTAGCCGCCGACGTGCTCGGCCACAAACTGTCCGTTGACGAACACGCGCGCCCGGTAGTCCGCGGCGCCGATGACGAGGAAGACGTCGCCCGGGGCGTCAAAGCGCGCCGTGCGGCGGTACCAGGCCGCGCCGCGCCGGTCCTCCGCCACAAGAGACAGGGGCGCGGCCCAGGAAAAGGGCACGACGATGCGCCGCGACAGCTGCGCCGGGCACACGTCGTCTGCGGAAAAGTCGAACTCCCACTCGCCGTTGAGGTTGCTCCAGGTCTCCCGCCGCCAGTCCGGGCGCGGGTGTTCGGGTCTTGGTATGGCGGTCATGCGCACATCCCTCCTTGTGAAAACTGGCTGTATGAAAAAATACGGGGTTTGTTGTCTCCATTATACCGCAAGTGCGGCCGTCTTTACAACCGCGGCCTTACACGCGCGGCTGGTTTGGGATCGGGTAGGGCCCGCGCTTTTCCCATACCGTGGGCACGGGCTCGCCGCGCTCGGACAGCAGCACAAAGGGCACGCAGTGCGTAAGGCCCTTCTTGTTCTCTTCAAACGTGAACTCCGCCACGAACCGGTAGACCGGGCGCTCGAGGTTCTCGACCAGGATCTCAAAGTCCAGGTCCTTTGTGCCGCTGCCAAGGTGCGCCATGGACAGGAACACGGCGGCGTCCTTGCCGGGCAGCACCTGCACCTCGTCCTGGGCGTAGAGGTGGACGAGCACGCGGTCGCCGGAGATGGAGGCCGAGGTATTGGACAGGCGGAAGCGGATCTTCTTCGGCTCCCCCGCCCGCAAAACCGGCTCGCCAAGGTAATTCAGGCGCACGTTGAGGTAGGGGAAGGCGAACTTCACCGTCTCCATCTCCTGATACAGGTTGTGGAAGTACTCCGGCGCCGCAAAGTCCGGCAGCGGCGCCGCGTCCGGCGTTTCCTGCGCGATGTCCAGGTGGAACTGCCCGATCGCCTTTTGGAACAGCGCCTCCACGCGCGCGCTCATCTCGTCGATGGTCGCGGGGATGCGCCCGGCCAGGCGGAAGGGGTCCAGCGATATGGTCTTGATGCCGCGGCCGATGGGCTCGATCCACTTCCTGTCGATGCAGGACGTGCCGTGCATCAGGCCGTAGAGTGCGGCGATGGTGCCTGCGGTGCAGTCCGTGTCCTCGCCAAAGCTCACCGCGGTGCAGATCGAGTCGTCAAAGCTGCCGGCGCATTTTATGAGCGAGTAGACGAGTATGAAGAGGTTGCTGGGCACGTCCCAGCCCATCTTGCCCTCCTTGTAGCCGGCCTTTTCGTCCTCCGGGGCGATGTAGTGCCACTCGATGTGGCCGATCCACGTATCCAGCATGACCTTGCGCGCCGCGCGCCTGTCCATGCCCTCGTCCGCGCACTGCATCGCGCTGCGCACGGCCCTGGCCACGGCGCAGGACGCGGGGCTGTAGCTAAGGCCGATCTCCACAAGCTTTCGCACGTCGCTGACGAAGAAGGCGGCGGCCTCCATCGCCGCGACGAAGACTTCGGCATAGACGCCCTCGCCGTCGCCGTGGTCCACCACCGCGTCCTGGAAGGCGTACTCGGCGGCGAGCTGCGGGTGGCCGGGGAAGAGGCAGGCCCAGATCTCGGCGCGGATGAAGGAGCCGCAGCTGTCCTTAAAGTCGTTGTTGTGGGAGCCGGAGACGGGCGGCTGCAGCCCGGCGCGCAGGTTGGTCTTGGCGGTGCCGTACTCGCCGTGGGTGAAGATCATCAGCTCGTTAAAGTACTGCCCGAGCGTCTTGCAGTCCAGGTCCAGGCCCTTGTCCTCCAGCGCGATCAGCCACAGGATCTGTATGTCCAGATCGTCGTTGGGCAGCGGCTCGCCGGTCATATTGTGCGTGTAGTAGCTGACGTCGTTTGCCTGGCGGTTCCACTCCATCGGCATGCCCAGCGTGCCGCCGATGTTCTTGCCCAGCCAGCAGGCGGTCAGGCGGTCGCGGTAGGTCTCCAGGGGTAGGTACATGGCGCATCCTCCTTCTTCTTCAGGGCGGTTTTTCTTGTATTGTAGCGCGGACGGGGGCGTTTGTCGAGCGGGAAACGGGGGGCCCGGCGCGCCACGCGCTCCTATCCGGCGTTCCCTTGCCCTCCCACCCACCCGTCATAGACCTCTTCCTATCCGGGCGCCGGCAGGGGCGCGCGCCGGGGAGCGGGAAACGGGGGCGCGGTTCCCACCTTGCGCACAGCGCCCCACCCGCCCACCCCGGGGCGGCCTGCTTCCCCGCCAACGCGAACGAAGTGAGGGGGATGCAGGTCCCGAGCGCCTCCCCGTTTCTCGCTCCCTCCCCCCGCCGCCGTAAGCGTCCCGGCTCCGCCGGGGCACCCGGCGGGACCGGGACGCTTGCGGGGGCCTGCGGCCGGACGGGGGTGGGCGCAGCCCGCAGGGCGGAGCCCATCGCCGGCCGGACGCAGCGTCGAGGGATGTAGGGGTGGGGCGTGGCCCCGGCTGGGGGGACGACGCCGCGCCCGCCGCTTTACCGAGTGTTAACAAGGCGCGCCGTTGACAAACGCGGGCGCGCGCCCTACAATATAGGCAATTTCATACGCCTTTTGAAAGCGACTGGGAGAAGAAGAGTAGTCCTTCGGCGCGCGCAACAGAGAGTCCGCGGCAGCTGAAAAGCGGAACCCAAGCGGGGAGGATGAACATGGTCTTGGAGTCGCGCGGCCGAGGGCGGCATCGCCTTAGGTCGCGACGGGAGCCGCCCGTTACAGCGGCGGAGCATACGCGGGGGAAGAAAGACGTGCCCTGCTGTGCTCTGCAAAGGCCCGACGCCGCAAGGCGCGGACGAAAAAAGGTGGTACAGCGAAGCCGAGCAGCGGCCCTCGCCCTTTTTCCATGACAAAGGGCGGGGGCCTGTATTTTTTCGGAGGTGGGCACATGATCCAGGTGAAGAACCTGAGCAAGGTATTCCGGGGCGAGACGGACGTGCGGGCGCTGACGGGCATCAACCTGAGCGTCGAGGACGGCGACATCTTCGGCATCATCGGCATGAGCGGCGCGGGCAAGAGCACGCTTCTGCGCTGCATCGCCGGGCTGGAGAAGCCGACCGAAGGGGCGATCGAGGTCGACGGCGCGGACATCGCCGCGCTGCAGGGCAAGGAGCTGACCGCGCTGCGCAAGCGCATCGGCGTGATCTTCCAGGGCTACAACCTGCTGATGCAGAAAAACGTGCTGAAGAATGTCTGCTTCCCCCTGGAGCTGGACGGCATGGACAAGGCGGCGCGGGAAGCGCGGGCCATGGAGCTGCTGAAGATCGTGAACCTGGCCGACAAGGCGCGCGCCTACCCCTCGCAGCTCTCCGGCGGGCAGAAGCAGCGCGTGGCCATCGCCAGGGCCTTGGCCAACAACCCCAGGATCCTGCTGTGCGACGAGCCGACAAGCGCCCTGGACTCCTTCACCACCAAGAGCATTTTGACGCTTTTGCAAGACATCAACCGCAGCATGGGCGTCACGATCCTCATCATCACCCACGAGATCGGCGTGGTCAACGCCATCTGCGGCAAGGTGGCCATCATCAACCAGGGCACGTTCGTGGAACAGGGGCGGGTGTCGGATGTGCTGACGCGCCCGAGCTCGCCGGTGACGCGCATGCTGCTGGGCGTAAAGGAGGAATGAAGCGATGGAAGTGCTGACGGAAAACCTGGCCATGCTCCTGGAGGGCACGGGACAGACGCTGGCGATGGTGTTCGCCTCGGCGCTGTTTGCCTACCTGCTCGGCCTGCCGCTGGGGATCGCGTTGATCGTGACCGACAAAAACGGCCTGCACCCGGTAAAGAGCGTGAGCGCGGTGCTGGGCTGGATCGTAAACATCGGCAGGTCCATCCCCTTTGTGATCCTGATGCTGGTGATCTCGCCTCTCACGCGCCTGATCGTGGGCCGCGCCTACGGCACGACCGCGACCATCGTGCCGCTTGTGGTGGCGGCGGCGCCGTTCGTCGCCCGCATGGTGGAGCAGTCCCTGGGCGAGATCGACCACGGCGTAGTGGAGGCGGCGCGCACGATGGGCGCCACGAACCTGCAGATCGTCTGGAAGGTGCTGCTGCCCGAGTCCGTGCCCTCGCTGATCCGCGGGGCGGCGGTGACGGTGATCACGCTCGTCGGCTACTCGGCCATGGCCGGGGCCCTGGGCGGCGGCGGCTTGGGCGACATCGCGGTGCGCTACGGCATGTACCGCTATGAGTACGACGTCATGCTGCTGACGCTCGTCCTCATCGTGATCCTCGTGCAGCTGATCCAGATGGTCTTTGACCTCATCGCCAAGCGCGTGGACAAGCGCGCAAAATAATACAACACCTTAATTTAAGGAGGAGATCGAGATGAAAAAGACACTTGCGGCGTTTCTGACGCTGACGCTTACGCTGCTGCTGTGCGCCTGCGCGCCGGCGGCGGAGGACAAGACGCTGGTGGTGGGCGCCTCGCCCGCGCCCCACGCCGAGATCCTGGAGTTCGTAAAGCCCATGCTGGAAGAGCAGGGCATCGAGCTTCAGATCGAGGAGTTCACCGATTACGTGCTGCCCAACCAGGCGCTGGAGGCCGGGGACCTGGACGCCAACTACTTCCAGCACCTGCCCTACCTGCTCGACTACGACGAGAGCACGGGCGCAACGCTCGTCTCGGCCGGTTCCATCCACTTTGAGCCCCTTGGCATCTACGCCGGCAAGAGCAGCGACCTTGCCGCAATCTCTGACGGCGCGGTGATCGCCGTGCCCAACGACGCCACCAACGAGGCGCGCGCGCTGCAGCTGCTGGCGGCGCAGGGGCTGATCACGCTGCCCGAGGGCGCGGGCCTGAGCGTCACCGCCCGCGACGTGGTGGACAACCCGCACAACATCGAGTTCCTGGAGATCGCCGCCGAGCAGGTGCCGCGCTCGCTGCAGGATGTGGACTTCGCCGTGGCCAACGGCAATTACGCGGTGGAGGCGGGGATCCTGGACAAGGTGATCGTCACCGAGGACGCCACCTCCGAGGGCGCGCAGACCTACCCCAACGTCATCGCCGTGCGCGAGGGCGACGAGGATCGCGAGGACATCCAGGCGCTGGTAGCGGCGCTGAAGTCCGAGGAGACGCGCGCCTTCATCGAGGAGACCTACGGCGCCAGCGTCATCCCGGTCGACTAAGCGCCGCCCCCTGGGCTGTCAAGAGGGGCACTCCCCCTCTTGACAATCTCCCTGTTGACCGGATAGTTTCGCCTGACGGCGAAACTTTTTATTTTAGCGCGGCGCGGCGGAGCGCGCCGCAAAGCGTTGCGCGCTTCGCGCGCTGTCCTCCCCCGCTGCGCCCTTGCGCAAAACCGCCCGGCGCGCTATACTACAACCACGGAAACAAGGAAACGGAGGAGGATTTCCCATGCGAAAGACTTTGGCCCTGCTGCTTCTTGCCTCGCTTCTCGCCGTATCGCTGTGCGGCTGCGCCGCCCTGCCGCTGCTGATGCGCGAGGAGGCGTCGCCGACCGCCGCCGCGCCGGAGGGCACGGACGCCCCGGTAGAACCGGACCCCACGGCGGTGCCGAACCGCACGGCGGGGCCTGACCTCACGGAAGAACCCGACCCCACGGCGGAACCCGCGCCGGAGCCCACGGAAACGCCCGCGCAGGCGGCGGAGTTGGCCCACGGGACCTGGGAGGGCCTGACGTTTACGAGCGAGTTTGCCGGTCTTTCCCTGACGCTGCCCTCGGACGCCTGGACGATCGCCACCGACGAGGAGCTGGCGGAGCTGATGGACATCGGCACCGAGGCCACGGACCTTGACGAGATGCAGCAGGTGCTGGCTAAGCTCCTGGTGGTGCAGGACATGATGGCGCAAAACAGCGAGACGGGCGAGAGCATACTGCTGCAGTACGAGAACCTGGGTCTGCAGGCGGGCGGCGAGACGGTCACAACCGAGGACTACGCCGATCTGCTCGTGGACACGCTGCTTGCGACGGACGCCCTGCCCTACACCGTGGACGAGCCGCGGGAGAGAACGATCTGCGGCCGCGCCTACATCGAGGTGCCGGCGCGCGTGGAGGAATACGGCCTTTCCCAGAGCTACTTTGTGCGCCGCGAGGGCGACTACATGGTGGAGCTGGTGCTGACCGCCTTTGGCGACACGGGCATCGACGCGCTGCTCGCCCTCTTTGCCGAAGCCGCCTGAGTGCTCCGCCGAATTCCCCCTTCCCGAAATTCGGTGCTTGTGTTAAAATGTAAGTGATCCCGCTCGCCGCTCTTCCTCACCCATCCGGCGCGGAAGGGCGGCGAAAAATATAGAAAGAGAACGGAGGACATACGGGAATGGCCATTATCGACATCCAGAACGG
>CALWKN010000079.1 GCA_944381265.1 uncultured Clostridia bacterium | reverse complement strand
CGCCTACCTGCACATCAACGCCGACAACGCCGCGCTGCTGCACGCCATCTGCCGCAAGTACGGCCGCGCGCCGATGCGGGCGGACTGCGAGTTCCTGCTCACGCCGGAGCGCCTGAGCCACCTGCGCGGGGAGGGCCCGGCGCGGCTGGAGCTGCGCGCCAACCTCCAGGACCCCGCCTGCCTGCACCTTCTGCGCCTCTCACTGCCCTTCCTCACCGAGGAGCAGCTGCTGGACCTGGCCAGCGCCCAGGGCTTTGCCGCCCGGATCGATGGGCAGCTGGTGGGCGCGGCGACCTGCGCGGTGTGCGGTGTGGATCTCCTGGCCGTGGCGCCGCCCTTCCGACGGCGGGGCGTGGCCGCGCAGCTGCTGCGGGCCGCGGCGGCGCAGGTCTTTGCCGAGGGCGGGCCGTTCTGCTCGCTCTTTGTGCCGGAGGCGGCGCAGGAGGGGCTGGCGTTCATGCGCGCGCTGCGCCTGCCGCAGACCGGGCACGAGGCGATCTTTTCCCTGTAAAGGCAAAAAGCCCGTCGCAAGGGGAAATCCCTGCGGCGGGCCGTTTCATGTGCTTTTAGGCGGGTTTGCGCTTTTGAAAGAGCTGCGGGTTGCTGCGCACGATGATGCAGCCGTAGATGACCATGGCCAGCAGCGCCACGCAGGTGGCGGCGGTGAGCACATAGATGTGGAAGGGCGCGACGATGTCGGAGAAGAAGGAGAGCAGCACCGCGGCGGTGAAGAGGACGGTGGCGAGCTTGCCGAAGAAGTTGGCCGGCAGCACGATGTCCTTGCGGTAGAGCAGCGCGCCGATGGTGATCATGCTGCACTCCTTGACGCAGATGACCACGGGCACCCACAGCGGGATGCGGTCCGTGGCGTAGAGGCAGAAGAGCGTGGTCATGAGCATGAGCTTGTCCGCCAGCGGGTCCATCACCTTGCCAAAGGTGGTGATCAGGTTGTACTTCCGGGCGATGCGGCCGTCCAGGAAGTCCGTAAACTCCGCAAGCAAAAAAAAGGCGAGCGCCCAGTACGGCAGATCCGCCGTGAAGAAGGCGATCACGATGGGGATCATCACCATGCGCAGCACGGTGAGAAGATTGGGCAGGTTCATCTGTGCATATCTCCCGGCAATTCGTTTTCTTCGGCATAGAAAAAGCAGCAGGCCGTGGCGAAACGCCAAAGCCTGCTGATCCGGTTTCCCGAAACGATAGTGGTCGAGGTGACAGGATTTGAACCTGCGACCTTTTGGTCCCGAACCAAACACGCTACCAAACTGCGCTACACCTCGAAACTGGAGCCAACAAAGGGACTCGAACCCTTGACCTGCAGTTTACGAAACTGCTGCTCTACCGACTGAGCTATGTTGGCGCATCGTCTCAAGCACCGACACCTATGGATTATAGCATGGAGTTCTCCGTTTGGCAAGGGTTTCCCGCAAAAAAATTTTTGAGAAGGTTCTGCCGCCCGGAAAAGGAGGCGTGGAGGCCCGGAGAAGACCCCCACGCCGGGGCGCTCTAGTAGCCAAAGACGCAGCCGGAGCAGGCGGGAGCGACCGCCGTCGCGTCCACGCTCGAGCCGCAGCAGGCGGAGCCGGTCGAGGTGTCCGAGCAGCAGGTGGAATCCGTCGAAGTGCAGCAGGCAGAGCCGGAGCTCGACGAGCCGCAGCCGCAGCCGGAACTGCACCCACAGCCGGAACCGCAGCCGCAGCTGGAGCTGGAGCCGCACCCGCAGCCGGAGCCGCAGGAATTCCACCACCAGCCGCAGCGCCGCGCGCCGCAGCCTCTCTCGCAGACGGTCTGACAGCCGACCGTGCGTATGCAGCCGCCGGGGCAGGTCGAGGTGTAGGGGATCTGCACGATGCCGCCGTTACAGGAACAAGCCATATTTCCAACCTCCCAAGGGTCTTTGTTTTGCGCTATGGACCGCGGCGGCGTTTGCCGCCACTGCATCCTATGCACCGGCGGCAAAACTTGCTATAATGGAGGGTAGAAAAAAAGATCGGAGGATCTGCTCATGGAACAGCTTCAACTTCTGCAGGAACGCCTGACAAAGCTCGGCTACACCGCGCATGTCTTTGCCACGGGAGACGCGGCAAAGGACTACCTCCTCTCCGCCATCCCCGCCTCGGACAGCGTGGGCGTGGGCGGCAGCATGACCGTGCAGCAGCTGGGCCTGGCCGAAGCCCTGCGCGCCCGCGGCCAGAACGTCTACTGGCACTGGGGCGTGCCGGCGCAGGAGGCCAACGAGATGCGCCGCCTGGCCTCCACCGCGGACAGCTACCTCTGCTCCGCCAACGCCCTGCTGACCGACGGGCGCATCGTCAACATCGACGGCTTTGGCAACCGCCTTGCCGCCACCATCTACGGCCCGAAGAAGGTCTACATGATCGTGGGGAAGAACAAGATCGTGAGCGGCGGCCTGGACGCGGCCATGGACCACATCAAGAACGTCTCCTGCCCGCGCAACGCCAAGCGCCTGCAGCTCAAGACCCCCTGCGCGGCGGCCGGCCGCTGCATGGACTGCGCCTCGCCGGACCGCATGTGCCGCGCCGTGCTGATCCTGGAGCGCAAGCCCAACTCCCACCCCATGGAGATCCTGCTGGTGGACGAGGAACTCGGCTTTTAAAGGAGAAACGCGCATGGCTGTCTGGATCTGGTTTCCGCACGACTTTTCCATCGATCTGCGCGCCCGCGTGGAGATGCGCCGCCGCGAGCACGGCATGGTCTGTCCGCCGATCTGGCGGGTGGACTCGCCCGGCCGCGCCGTGACCTTCCGCCGGGAGTACGAGCTCGCCGCCCCGGGCCGCGCTTGTCTTCGCGCCCAAGGGGAGATGTACGTCTGCCTGGACGGCGCCGCCATCCCCGAGCCCGCCGACGAGATCGTGCTTCCCGCCGGGAAGCACGTGCTCACGGTCTCGGTGATGCACCTCAGCGGCCTTCCGGCGCTGTTTGTGTCCGGGGACATCGAGAGCGACGAGCGCTTTTCCGTCTGCGAGAACAACGTGGACTTCCGCCCCTGCGGCTTTTCCGCGGCCTTTGACGCGCCGGAAAAGCGGCCGGAACTCTATTCCCTGCCCACGCTCCGCCGCGACCCCGAGGGCGTGACGGCAGAGGGCCTGCTGGACTTTGGCCGGGAGTCCTTCGGCTTCCTGTGCCTTACGGCCGCCTCCCCCGGGCCCTATACGGTCTACTACGGCGAGTCCAAAGAAGAGGCCCTGGCCGGAAAACAGGGCGAGACCTGGGACACAGGCGTCTTTGCCCGCGCCGGGGAGGAAGTGCGCCTGCCCTCGCACGCGCTGCGCTACGCGCGCGTCGACGGCCCGGCGGACGTACGCGCCGCCTATCTTCTGGAGGAGCACAACGGCCTGCCCTGGCGCGCCGCCTTCCACAGCGGGGACGCGCGCCTGAACGCCATCTACGAGGTCTCCGCCCGCACCATGGCGCTGTGCACGCGGGAGTTCTTCCTCGACGGCATCAAGCGCGACCGCTGGGTCTGGGCCGGGGACGCGCTGCAGTCCGTGCTGCTCAACCACTATTCCTACTTCGACCGCGCCACCACCCGGCGCACGCTGGCGGCGCTGCGCGGGCGCGAGCCCTTTGACCAGCACATCAACACCATACTGGACTACACGTTCTACTGGATGATCGCGGTGTGGGAGGACTACTTCTACACCGGCGACGCCTCGTTCCTGTCCGGCATGTACGACAAGATGGTCTCGGCCATGGACTACACGCTGCGCTTTGTCTCCGCAGACGGCTTTGTCGTCGGGCAGAAGCGGGACTGGGTGTTCGTGGACTGGGCGGACATGCCCAAGGAGGGCGAGCTGTGCGTCGAGCAGGTGCTGCTGTGGAAGGCGCTGTGCGTGCTGTCGGACAGCGCCGCCGTCCTTGGCCGCGCGGGCGATGCCGCCGCCTACCGCAGGCGGGCGGACGCCTTGCGGGAGCGGATCCTCGCGGTGTTCTGGTCGGAGGAGGTGGGCACGCTGCTGCACCGCCGCGCCCCGGACGGCACGGTGTGCGGGCACACGCGCTACGCGCCAATGTTCGCCCTGCTCTACGGCCTGCTGCCGGAGGACAAGGCGCGCCGGGCCATGGAGAACTCCCTCCTGAGCGACAGCGCGCCCGCCATCACCACGCCCTACATGCGCTTCTACGAGATGGACGCGCTGTTCCGCGCCGGGCGCGCCCGCGAGGTGCTGCAGGGCGTGCGCGCCTACTGGGGCGGCATGCTGGACCTGGGCGCCACCAGCATCTGGGAGCAGTTCGACCCCAGCGAGACGGGCGCGGCGCACTACGCCATGTACGGCCGGCCCTTTGGGCGCAGCCTCTGCCACTGCTGGGGCGCGGGGCCGGTCTACCTCTGCGGGCGGCACATACTGGGCGTCGCGCCGACGGCCCCGGGCTATGCATCTTACGAGGTGCGCCCCAACCCCGGCGGCCTGCAAAGCGCCTCTGGCACGGTGCCCACGCCTGAGGGCGAGATCCGGGTGACCTTGCAGGACGGGTGCGTGCAGGTGCAAAGCACCTGCCGCGGCGCGGGCACGCTCTATTGGCAGGGAAAGCGCGCCGAGATCCCGCCCTATGCAGGCGGCGATCCGGTCCTCGCCTGCCTCTGACAGAGAAAACTCCCTCCCCCGCGCGGGGGAGGGAGTTTTTGCCTTAAATGCGCATGCCCTGGGCCAGGGCGTAGTCCGTCAGCGCCGCGCCGATGAGCGCGTGGCCCTCGGCGTTGGGGTGGATGCCGTCCACGCACAGGCGGCGCAGGCCGTCCCCGGCGCGGGCAAAGGCGCCGCGCACGTCCACCAGGTGGGCGTTCAGCGTGCGCGCCACCTCTAAGAGCAGCGCGGAATAGCTGGCGTGCGTGCGGGCGATGCGCTCGACGTCGCCCAGCCACTTCAGCACGTTCTCCCCCTTCTCCAGGCCGCGCGTCACCCAGGCAAAGTAGCGGCGCGAGTCGATGGGCGGCAGCGTCATCAGCACCGGGATCAGCCCGGCTTCCCGCGCCTCGCGCACCATCTGCGCCATGTTCTCGGCAAACTGCTCCGGCAGCACGTGCGGGTCGTGCCTCTCCTTCGGCGTCTCGGCGATGGCGGCCCAGTCGTAATCCACGTCGTTGCCGCCAAAGCTCAGCAGCACCAGGTTCTCCGGCTCCGCCGCCGCGATCCCGTTTTCCAGCGCCAGGCGCCCCTTTTGCGAGGTCATGCCAAAGCGCGCGTGGTTCTCCATCGTAAGATGCAGCGCCTCCGCCGCGCGGGCAAAGCCGCTGCGCTCCCGCAAGGGCAGGTAGCGCCCCCTGGCGTCGTCAAACACCACGCCCTTGGCGATGGAATCCCCCCAGACATACACCTTGCGCGCCATGCTCTCATCTCCTCATCACATAGTTTCTAATACTAGATTACATCATCTATTCTTTCCTGTCAAGTGTTTTTTATGCGTGCTTGTTCCGGCTTTGACTTTGTGGTATACTTGGGGGAGAAAAGGAAACCACGGGAAAGGAGCGAGACGCCTTGCCGCCGGAAAGCCTGCCGCAGTGGGCGCAGGAAGTGCGGGCCTACCGCATACCGCGCTATGACGAACTGCCCGCCATCGATCTGTACATGGACCAGGTCGTGGCCATACTGGAGGACTGCCTGCGCCTCTTTTTGCGCGATGAAAAGGACCAGCGCATCACGCCGGCCATGATCAACAACTACGTCAAGCAAAAGGTGCTGCCGCCGCCGGTGAAGAAGCGCTACACGCGCGACCATCTCTGCCAGCTGCTGCTGATCTGCCTGCTCAAGCAGGTGCTCTCCCTGCCGGAGATCCGCCGCCTGCTCGACGCGCAGCTCGCCACGCGGGACGTGCGCGCGCTCTACGACGGCTTCTGCGCCGCACAAGAGGCGGCCGTGGCCGCGGCTCTGGAGCGCGCCGCGGTGCAGACGGGCGGCGACCTGTCGGACATGGCGCTGCGCGTGTCGGTAGAGGGCGGCGTGGCCAGGATGCTCGCCGAAAAGATCATGGACGTCGGCCTGCCCGCCCCGACGCGGGAAAAGAAGCGCGAAAAAGACTGAAAAAAGCCCGGCATGAGCCGGGCTTGAGCGTGTCGACAAAGTCGACACGCTTCGAAAAAATGCAAGTTTGCATTTTTTCGAGTGACATCCGCCCCCTGTGCCCTTCGGGCACGGCCGGGGGCGGATAAAGGAAAGCGGCCCTACGG
>CALWKN010000078.1 GCA_944381265.1 uncultured Clostridia bacterium | reverse complement strand
TCGATGGGCTCGCCTTCGGCAGCGGGCTCTTCGGCCGCGTCGCCGCCGTCGTCTGCCGGGGTCTGGGCGGCCGCGCCGCCGTCGTCCGCAGGCGTGCTCTCCGCCGGGGCGGAGCAGGCGGCCAGCGCCAGCACCATCACGAGCGCCAGCACCAGGGACAGTACCTTTTTCATGTCGATTCCTCCTTAGGGTCTTGTGTATTTTTACATACCGGTCGCCCGGCACATAAACGAAGGGAAGTTCAGCGGGTGCTGCGGCGCACCACAAGGGATACGGGCGTCTGCCGAAGGCGCGCCGGGCTGCCGCCCTCCATGGCCGTCAGGAGCAATTCGCCGCTGATCGTGGCCAGGGCCGCAAAGTCCTGCTGCACCGTGGTGAGCGGGGGCGAGGCGTGCGCGGCCAGGGAGAGGTTGTCAAATCCCGCCACGCCCACGTCCTCCGGCACGCGCAGGCCGCCGGCCTGCAGGCAGGGCAGCAGCGCCAGCGCCACGGGGTCCGAGACGCAGATCAGCGCCGTCTGCCGCCGCGAAGCGCGCAGGTAAGAGAGCAGATCCCTGTGCGCGGCGTCGCCGGGCGGGCCGTCCGGCAGGAGCAGCAGCGACGTATCGCGCACGCTGCGGCCGGAGCGCAGCATCGCCTGCACATAGCCGTGGTAGCGGTCGCGCAGGGAAGTGGAGCGGGCCAGGGGAAAGTTCGTGACAAAGAGCAGGTTCTCATAGCCGCGGGAGAGCAGGTAGTCCGTCAGCATCCGCCCGCCGGAGACGTTGTCGCTGGAGGCGACGGGAAAGTCCGAGAGCAGGTGGCCGCGGTCCACCAGCACCAGCGGCACGCGCATCTCGCGGATGAGCTGGAGCGTGGCCACGTTGCCGGTGGAACAGACCGGATAGAGCACGATGCCGTCCACGCGGTCGCGCAGCGCCTGCTGCAGCAGCTCCTCTTCCTTTTCCACGCTGTCGTCGGAAAAGTGCACGCTCAGCGCCGCGCCGCGCTCCTCCAGGAGCGTGTAGAGCGTGGCGATGAACTCCGCCGCCTTGGTGTTGTGGCTGTCCAAGGGGAAGATGAGCGTCACGCGCGCCATATCGTCGCGCACGCGGCGCTGTCCGGCGGGCGGCGCCACAAAGCTCCCCCTGCCGCGCTCGCGCACGGCCAGCCCGCGGCGCCTCAGCTCATTGAGCACCCGCCGCGCCGTGATGTTGGACACGCCGTGCAGCAGCGCCATCTGCGCCTCCGAGGGCAGAGGATCGCCCGGGGAGAGCGCGCCGCTCTCGATCTTGCGGCGATAGTGGTCAAAAATGGCCGCGTACAGGGGAAGCCGCTCGTCCATCGCGCGCCGCCTCCCTTCTCGCTTGCGCACGGGCGCCTGGAAGTGTATCGGATGTCGACGGGAATGGTATACTATTCTCAATGGAGTTATGCAACACTTTTTTTAACAATGTGAAGAAGAAATAAACACAGACCGGATTCTTGCGGCAGAATTAACAGCGGTGTGGGATATTGACCGAAAAACGGCGGCGGGGCGCTGGCGTTTAAACACAAAGGGACCTCTCGCTTTGCCGGGAAAACGAGAGGGAAATGCGCGGCGCGAAGGAGATGCCGCGAGAAAGGGCGGGAGGATTTTTCCGGCTTGACGGCGGCCAAGCGCAAATTGCCGCTTTCCGGCGCGCGTTTTTCACAAAAATGTGCTGGTTCTGGCTCTGCGGCGGTGGTATGCTAAAGCGCGTGGAAAGCGAAGGAGGACGAGGCCACTTGGAAAAACTTCACGAGGAATGCGGCGTTTTCGGCATTTACAACCGGGACCCGGCGCGCGTGGACACGGCGAAGACCGTCTATTACGCGCTCTACGCCCTGCAGCACCGCGGCCAGGAGGCCTGCGGCATCGCCGTAAACGACAACAATCTGATCACGCTTATCAAGGACCTGGGCCTGGTGCACGAGGTCTTTGACGAGGAAACGCTGCGCGGCATGAAGGGGACGATCGCCATCGGCCATGTGCGCTACTCCACCACCGGCGGCAACAACAAGCGCAACATACAGCCCCTGGGCGTGGACTACATCAAGGGGAGCCTGGTCATCGCCCACAACGGCAACATCTCCAACGCCGCCGTCCTGCGCGCGGAGCTGGAAAAGCAGGGCGCGGTGTTCCAGTGCACGTCGGACACGGAGGTCATCGCCTTCCTCATCGCCCGGGAGCGCCTGCGCACGCCGTCGGTGGAGGAGGCGGTGGCGCGCGTGCTGCCGCAGCTGGAGGGCTCCTTTTCGCTGCTGGTGATGAGCCCGCGCAAGCTCATCGCCGTGCGCGACAAGAAGGGCATGCGGCCGCTCTGCCTGGGCAGGATCGGCGAGAGCCAGGTCTTTGCCTCGGAGAGCTGCGCCCTGGACGGCGTAGGCGCGGAGTTTGTGCGCGACGTCGAGCCGGGGGAGATGATCGTGGCGGAGCCGGAGGGGATGCGCAGCCTCTTCCCCGAGGGGCGGCGCGACCCCGCCTCCTGCGCGCTGTGCATCTTTGAGCACATCTACTTTGCCCGGCCGGACTCGGTGCTGGACGGGCAGAGCGTCTACCAGGCGCGCCTTGCCGCCGGGCGCCTGCTGGCGCGCACGCACCCGGTGCAGGCGGACCTCGTCATCGGCGTGCCGGATTCCGGGCTGATCGCGGCGCTGGGCTTTGCCCGGGAGAGCGGCATCCCCTACGGCGAAGGGCTGATCAAGAACCGCTACATCGGCCGCACGTTCATTCAGCCGACGCAGGACGGCCGCGAGAGCGCGGTGCGCATCAAGCTTGCGCCCCTGCGCCGGGCGGTGGAGGGCAAGCGCGTGGTGATGATCGACGACTCCATCGTCCGCGGCACCACCATGCGCAAGATCGTGGCGCTGCTGCGCAGCGCCGGGGCCAGGGAGGTGCACGTGCGCATCTCCGCGCCGGAGTTCCTCTGGCCCTGCTACTACGGCACGGACATAGACGAGCGCAGCCAGCTGGCCTCGGTAAAGTACGCGCCGCAGGAGCTGGCAAAGCGCCTGAACGCGGACAGCCTGGGCTTCCTGCCGCTGCAGCAGGTGGAGAGCATCGCCCGCGACAGCCGCCTGGCCTTCTGCACGGCCTGCTTTTCCGGGGAATACCCCTGGCCCGTGCCCACGCTCGCCGACAAGACCGCCTTTGAGTAAAAAAGACGCCCCCTTGCGAAGGAATGCGCAAGGGGGCGTTCTGTATGGAGAGCCAGTTTACAGGGAGTTGAGCGTGTCCACGACCAGCTGTATGCGCTTTAGGTCGATGTCCCCGGGCAGCGTGCAGTCGGCGCCGATCATGTAGCCGGTGTCCTGGTCGAAGGAGGAGACGAGCTTGCGGATGAAGGCGCGGATCTCTTCCTCCGTGCCGGAGTAGAGCACGCCGCTCTTGCGGTTGTCGCAGCCGCCCAGCACCGTCTTGCCGCCGAAGAAGGCGCGGCCGCGCACGATGTCCATCTGCTCGATGAACACGGCCCAGTTGATGACCTTGGCCGGATAGTCCTGCCAGTTCTCCAGGCGGTTGGGGATGCCGGCCCAGCCGCAGCAGTGCAGTATGTTGTAGGGGCTGAACTTGTTGGCGTAGGAGAGCACGGCCTTGTCCGAGGGGGTGATGTAGGCGCGGTAGGTCTCGCCCGTCATGCGGTCGCGCTCGCCCCCCTGCACGCAGTAGTAGATGCCGTCGCAGCCGGCCTCGGTCATGAGCATCTCGCACAGGGCGGAGTTGTCCTCGGCGATGACGCCCAGGGCGTAGGCGATGGCCTGCGGGTCTTCCCGCAGGTGCGCCATGACCATCTCGTCGCTGGTGCCGTAGCGTATGGAAGAGAAGGGCGCAAACACGTTGTAGAACACGCACATATCGTCCTTCAGGCCGTCCTTGACCGCCTTGGCGCGCTCCACCTGCTCGCGCAGGAAGGGATGGTTCTTGCCCAGGGGCTTGAGGTGATACCAGTCCGAGGCCTTCTGCACCGACTGCGCCAAGGGGTTGGGATAGTCGAAGTAGCCGTCGCACATGATCTTGACCAGGTCCACGTCGACGTGGTTGTAGTAGTTCAGGTGCGCCTGCACGCACGCCTCGCCCATCTTCTGGTTCTCGGCAAAGTGGAACCAGAAGCCCACCGGCGGACGGTCCACTGTCAGGTGGTTCATGCAGGCCAGAACGCGTTCACGCTTATCCATCGTCGCTCCCCCAATTCTCATAGTGGATTTTTGCCCGGGATTTCTCTTCACTCGTTCTTTACCAGTATACGACAATTTAACCAAAAATTCAAATCATAATTTCAAATAAAATCCCAGCGCCCCTCGGCGGCCGCGGGGACTGGAAATGCGTCGCTTCTTGCCGTATAATGGAAAAGAAGGACGGGGGTGCGGTATGAGGAAGATCCGTTTGGGGGCAAAGGGCGGCGCGCTGCTGGCGGTGCTGGGGCTGAGTCTGCTCTTTGGCGAAAAATTGGGCGAAAATCTTCCCGCGCCCCTGCTTGCGGCGTTGCCGGCGCTGCTCTTCCTGCTGTCGGACGCGCTGGGCGAAAGACCCGCGCCGCGACGCCTGCCGCTGCTCCTGGCGCTGTCGGCGCTGCTGCTCTACGCCGCCGCCGCGCTCTTTGGCGGCGGGTGGCGGCACTGCCTGCCCTACGGCGTGCTTGCATCGCTTCTGGCGCTCAAGGCCGGCGTCTTTCCGCACGGGCGGGGCAAGCGCCGGGCCAGCTTCTTCTTTGCGGCGCTGCTGGCGCTGAGCGCGGGCCTGACCGCGCGCCCGCCCATTGCCGACCCGGAGGCGGCGGGCTCGTTCGTGGGCTGGATGGAGATGGGCCTGCTGCCGCTGCTGCTGTCGCTGGGCCTTGCCGCGGCCTGCCGGCCGCTGCTGGCCGGGCGGCGCGGGGCCCTGGCGGCGCTGGGGCTGGCCGCCTTCATGCTGATGACGCTGGCCATGGGCGCGCTGTGGTATGCCTGGCTGGTGAACTACCATGTGGGCGCGCTGCAGGAGGGCTTCATGCGGCACACGGTGCTGCTGTACAGGGAACAGCCGCTGCTCTACTTTGCGCTGCTGGAGCTCTTTGCGCCGCTGTCCTACGGCTACTTAAAGAGCGCGCGCTACATCCGCAACAACCGCGCCCGGCGCGAAAAAACGCGCGCATGAGGCAAAATGGAGAAACGGAGGAAATCCAACATGAACAAGATCGCGCAGACGCCCCCGATGGGCTGGAACAGCTGGGACTGCTACGGCTCGGCCGTGACGGAAAAAGAGGTCAGGGCCAACGCCGACTACATGGCCGCGCACATGAAGGCGCACGGCTGGGAGTACGTGGTGGTGGACATCCTCTGGTACGACCCGGAGGCGGTGGACTCGCAGTACACGCCCTACGGCGACATCTGCATCGACGAGTACGGCCGGGTGATCCCGGCGGAGAACCGCTTCCCCTCCGCGGCGGGCGGCAAGGGCTTTGCGCCCCTGGCGGAGTACGTCCATGATTTGGGACTGAAGTTTGGCATCCACATACTGCGCGGCGTGCCGCGCAAGGCGGTCTACGCCCGCTGCCCGGTCAAAAACACGGACCTTACCTGCCGCGACATCGCCCACCGCAACGACAACTGCTCCTGGAACACGGACATGTACGGCGTGGACTGCATGCGCCGCGGCGCGCAGGAGTACTACGACTCCCTCTTTGAGCTCTATGCCGCCTGGGGCGTGGACTACGTCAAGGTGGACGACATCGCCTCCCCCTACCACGGCGGCGAGATCGAGCTCATCCACAACGCCATCGAGCACTGCGGGCGCGACATCGTGCTCTCCCTCTCCTGCGGCCCGACGCCGCGCGACAAGGCCGAGCACCTGTGCCGCTTTGCCAATATGTGGCGCACCACCGGCGACTTCTGGGACGACTGGAACGACCTGTACCACGCCTTTGCAATCTGCCATCAGTGGGAGGGCGTCGGCGGCCCGGGCCACTGGCCGGACGCGGACATGCTGCCCTTCGGGCACCTGGCCATCCGCGCCAACGAGCGCGGCTGGGGCGATCGCTGGACGCACTTTACGCAGGATGAGCAGATCGCGCTGATGACGCTGTGGTGCATCTTCCGCTCGCCGCTGATGGTGGGCGCCGAGCTCAACGACAACGACGAATTCACACTGGACCTGCTCACAAACGACGAGGTGCTGGCGCTGCTGCGCGACAGCCGCAACGCCCGCCAGATCTTCCGCGAGGAGCGCTACAACTACGCGGGCGAGACCATCGTCTGGCAGGCGGAGGACGAGCAGGGCGCGACCTACTGCGCGGTGTTCAACTGCGGCCCCAAGGCGCGGGACCTGGCGGTGCAGCTGCAAAGCGCGCTGAACCTGCCGGAGGGCAGGTACGTCGGCCGCGACCTCTGGGAACACAAAGAGGTGCCCGTGGGCGCGCACACGCTGGAAGTGACTGTGCCTAGCCACGGCGCGCGCCTGATCAAGCTCACACGCGCGGAATAGGGAAAGGAGGATAAACCGATGCAATGCCCCTTTTGCGGCCGGGAGATGGAACACGGCTTTTTGCAGAGCGGGAAAAAGGTCTTCTTTACGACAAAACGGCGGCGGCTCCTGTTTTACCCGGATGAACAGAACGGGGACGTGGAGCTGACGCAGCACAACTGGACCAGCCCCACGGGGCGGGCCTGGCTCTGCCGCTCCTGCCGCAAGGTCGTCATCGACTGCGACGAAACGGATTGACACGGAACAAAAAGCAGAGAAAACGGGGGTAAAAACATGCTCTACGAGTACAAGGCACTGCAGTCCCGCGCCGCCAACGGCGAAAACCAGCGCGGCGAAAAGGGCAAGGGCGGCATGGCGCGCGGCGGCCGCAAGGGCTGCCCGTCCATCTCGCCCCTGCGCGCGGGCAAGACCTACACGCTGCTGGAGGCGGAAGGCCCCGGCATGGTGCGCCACATCTGGTGCACCTTCCCGCCGGGAGAGCCGAAAGTCCTGCGCAACCTGATCCTGCGCATGTACTGGGACGGCCAGGCGCAGCCCAGCGTCGAGGTGCCGCTGGGGGACTTCTTCGGCCTGCCGCACGGCGCGGCGCGCGATCTGCAGAGCGAGTACCTGCAGGTCCACGGCGGCACGGCCTACAACTGCTGGATCCCCATGCCCTTCCGCACGGGCGCGCGCATCACGGTGGAGAACGACTCCGGGATGGACGTGCAGCACCTCTTCTACCAGGTGGACTACACATTGGGCGACGAGATCCCGGACAGCGCCTGCTACTTCCACGCGCAGTTCCGCCGGCAGAACCCCTGCCCGATGCACGAGGACTACGAGATCCTGCGCACGCAGGGCCGGGGCGTTTACCTTGGCACGGTGCTGGGCGTGCGCTCACTCTACACCGAGAGCTGGTGGGGCGAAGGGGAGATGAAGTTCTACCTCGACGGCGACAAGGACTACCCGACCATCTGCGGCACGGGCACGGAGGACTACATCGGCTTTGCCTGGGGCCTGCGCGAGAAGTGCGCGCCGCAGGCCGGCTGCCCCCTGTGCGACGACGAGCGGGGGCGCTACGCGCTCTACCGCTTCCACGGCCGCGACCCCATCTACTTTGACCGGGAGCTGCGCCTCACCGTGCAGCAGATCGGCTGCGGCTCGCGCGCGGCGGTGCGGGCGGCCTTCGGCAAGGATGCGGACATCTACAGCGCCTGGGGCGAAAAGGAGGACGCCGACACCTGCTACTACGAGCGCAGCGACGACTACTGCTCCACCGCCTACTGGTACCAGACGCTGCCCTCGCCCGTCTTCCCGAAGCTTCCGGACCGCGCCGCGCGCTCTTCCGACCTCTAAAGGGAAAAACGAAACTTCCCGGTTGACAGGCGGGGAAAATGGGTCTATAATGCAAGCAATCGAATAAGCGACCTTCCAAATGCGACGAAAGAGAGGAAGCGGGAAATCGCGAGCAAAGAGAGCCGGTGGTTGGTGGAAACCGGCGTCGGGTTCCTGCGGAGATCACTCTTGAGCAGACGCGCCGAAAAAGAGAGTTCGAGTAGGCGCGTACGGATCTGCCCCGTTACCGGCAGGAGGCTTGATGGAGTCTCCATAGAGTGGGCCCCGCCGCAAGGCGCGGTCAAACTTGGGTGGTATCGCGTGGCGTAAAAAGATGCGCCCCGTCCCAAAGGATATTGGGACGGGGCGTTTTGTTTTGCCGGCGGCTCTTTGCTCCATCGGATTCGAGACAACAAACGAAAAAGGAGGCCTGTTGACAATGACCGAACAACTGAAGGAAATCGCCATGCGCTTAAAGACGCTGCGCCAGATCATGGACGTCAGCGAGGAGGAGCTGGCCGAGGTCTGCGGCGTGGACCTGGAGGAGTACCGCGCCTACGAGCGCGGGGAAAAGGACTTCTCCTTCTCCTTCATCTACAACGCCGCCAACCGCCTGGGCGTGGACGTGGTGGACTTAATGAGCGGCGACTCGCCCAAGCTCTCCAACATGTGCGTGGTGCGCAAGGGCAAGGGCTTTAAGATCAACCGCCGCAAGGCCTACGACTACCAGCACATCGCCTACACCTTCCGCAACAAGAAGGTCGAGCCCTTCATCGTCACCGTCGAGCCCAAGCCCGAGGAGGAGACGCCCGTGCTGCACGAGCATGAGGGCCAGGAGCTGAACTTCGTCATCGAGGGCAGCATGGAGTTCTACCTGGGCGCCACCACCACCGTGCTCAACGCCGGCGACAGCGTCTACTTCAACTCCGGCATCCCGCACGCCATGCGCGCCCTGAACGGCGAGCGCGTGCAGTTCCTCGCCGTGGTCATGGGCGAGCCCAACCGGTAAAATTCGCAAAAGGAGCCAAAGAGCCATGCCGCTGTATGAAAAATACGTGGGCCGCAGCCGCGACGACTTCGCGACGCTGGAGGACCTGCAGAAGAACTACAAAGTCACCGTCGGCGACGACTTCAACTACGCCTACGACGTGGTGGACGAGATCGCCCGCGAAACGCCGGAGAAGCTGGCCATGCTCTGGGTCAGCAACGAGGGCGAGGAGCGCCGCTTCACCTTCGAGGACCTGCGCCGCCTCTCCAACCAGACCGCCAACTACCTCACTTCCCTTGGCGTCGGCAAGGGCGACTGCGTGATGCTCGTGCTCAAGCGCGGCTACCAGTTCTGGTACACGCTCCTGGCCCTGCACCGCATCGGCGCCATCGCCATACCGGCAACGCACCTGCTCACCGCCAAGGACTACGTCTACCGCGCCAACGCAGCCACGGTCAAAATGATGATCATCACCGGAGACGGCGACGCCACCGACCACGTCAACGAGGCGATGCATGAGTGCCCCACGGTGCAGTTCTACGCCGTGACCAAGCACAAGCAGGCCGGGGAGAAGTGGCAGGACTTTGACGCGCGCGTCGCGGAGCAGAGCGCGGAGTTTGCCCGCCCCACCGGGGAGAAAGCGAACAAGTCCTCCGACCCCATGCTCATGTTCTTCACCTCCGGCACCACCGGCTACCCCAAGATGGTCTGGCACGACTTCACCTATCCTCTGGGCCATATACTCACCGGCTGCTTCTGGCACCGTGTGGTGGACGGAGGGCTGCACTTCACCATCTCCGACACCGGCTGGGGCAAGGCGCTCTGGGGCAAGATCTACGGCCAGTGGCTGGGCGGCAGCGCGGTCTTCACCTACGACTTTGACCGCTTCCACGCGCCGGAGATCCTGCACATGATGGAGAAGTACCGCGTCACCACCTTCTGCGCGCCGCCCACCATGTACCGCTACATGATCAAGGAGGACCTGGAGAAGTACGACCTCTCGGCGCTGACGCACTGCACCACCGCCGGCGAGGCCCTCAACCCCGAGGTCTACAACCAGTGGCTGAAGAAGACGGGCCTGAAGATCTTCGAGGGCTTCGGCCAGACCGAGACCACGCTCTGCTGCCTCACCGCCTACCCCTGGATGCAGCCGCGCCTGGGCTCCATGGGCCTGCCCGCGCCGGGCTGGCGCCTGGTCATCTGCGACGCCAACGACGAGGAGGTCCCCGCCGGCGTCACGGGCGAGATCTGCGTGCGCACCGACGGCGGCAAGCCCTTCGGCCTGTTCGGCGGCTACTTCCGCGACGAGGAGCTGACGCGCAAGGCCTGGCACGACGACCTCTACCACACGGGCGACACGGCCTACAAGGACGAGCTCGGCTTCCTGTGGTACGTGGGCCGCGTGGACGACGTCATCAAGTCCTCCGGCTACCGCATCGGGCCCTTTGAGGTCGAGAGCGCGCTGATGGAGCACCCTTCCGTCCTGGAGTGCGCGGTCACGGGCGTGCCGGACCCGGTGCGCGGCTTTGTGGTCAAGGCAACCATCGTGCTGGCCCGCGGCTACGAGGGCAGCCCGGAACTGACGAAGGAACTGCAGAACCACGTAAAGCGCGTCACCGCGCCGTACAAGTACCCGCGCATCATCGAGTACGTGGACGAACTGCCCAAGACCATCTCCGGCAAGATCCGCCGCGTGGAGATCCGCCAGAACGACATGGCCCGCCACAAGGCCGACAAGCCCAAGTAACGCCGCAAAGAGGAGGGGCGCGCATGATCACCGAGAGCTTTGACGCCGTGACGCCGGCAAAACTCGCGCCGCCGACGGGAGAGGGCGCGCCGCGCGTGGACGCCTGCATCTGCACGTTCTCGCAGAAGATCTGCGACGATGTGCTGCGCGCCTACCCCTGCGAGAGGATCGGCTGGAGCCGCGCCGCCTGCGGGGACGTGCCCGTCTACCGCTTCGCCCACGGCGGGCGCACCTTCGCCTTCTTCCTGAGCTACATCGGCGCGCCCGCCTGCGTCGCCATGCTGGAGGACACGCGCGCCGCCTTTCAAACGGAAACCTACGTGCTCTTTGGCGGCGCCGGGTGCCTGGACCGGGAGATCGCCCGCGGCAAGGTGATGGTCCCCACCGCCGCCTGGCGCGACGAGGGCACCTCCTACCACTACGCGCCGGCGGCGGACGAGATCGCCCTGCCCGGCGCGCCCACGGTGGCGGCCTTCTGCGAGGAGATGGGCCTGCCCTACGCGCTGGGCAAGACCTGGACCACGGACGCCATATTCCGCGAGACGGAAGCGAACATCGATGCGCGCAAGGCCGCGGGCTGCATCTGCGTGGAGATGGAGTGCGCCGCCGTGCAGGCGCTGTGCGCCTATCGCGCCTGGCGGCTCTACGCCTTCTTCACCAGCGGCGACCTGCTCGACGCGCCCAAGTGGGACGCGCGCCTTGCCGCCGGGCAGGTGGAGCACAGCCAGCACGATCCCGGGCACTTTGCCATCGCCCTGGCCCTGGCGCACTACGCCTGCGAACACTGACGCGGGATGCGGGGATCGCGGCAAGTCTGCGTCCCCGTTTTTGTATCTTTGAGACGGAAAAACGCGGGTTTTGGACATGAAATGTTGACATCCCCCCCGAAATTGCTATACTCAAATTAGAAGAAAACGCAAAATGAGGAGGGAGTCCAATGACGAAATGGATGTGGAGGACCATCTTTGGCGCGCTGCTGCTGGCGGCGGGACTGCTCGCCGCTCCCGTCAGCGTCTGGTTCACGGCGCTGGCCTGGGCGGCCGCCCTCTTCCTGCTGGGCCTGATGCAGGCGGAGCACGGCGCGCTGACCTACCTGCTCCCGGCGCTGGCGGCGGCGATTTGGGGTGCGCTGGCGCACCTTAGCGGCGCGGCGTCCGTCGCCCCCTTGGGCGCGCTGCTCCTGCTGCTGTGCCTGGGGCTTGCCGCGCAGGCGCTGCAGCGCGGCAAGGGCTGGGCGCCGGACGGCGGGCGGGCCGTGGGCTTTGCCGCCATGCTGCTGCTCGCGTCGCAGATGAGCGCGCTGCGCCTGGCGCTGCGGCCCGCGGCGGACGGCTCGCAGGCGGCGTTCACGGCGCTGCTCTGGTACCCGCAGATCTATGGCGCGCTGCTGCTGCCCTTGGCAAAGGGCAGGATCCCGCGCGCCATGGCGCTTGGGCTCGCGCTTGCCGGGGCGGCGCTGCTGCTGGCCCATGTCGGCGCGACCTACGCCTATTTGCGGCCGGGCACGCCGCTCTACTATGGCAAGACCTGCCTGCAGAGCGCGGAGGCCCTGCCCGCGGCGCTGCTGTTTGCCGGCCTTCGGGGGTTGACAAACGCCGGGGCGGCGCATAGAATAGAGCGTAGGTGAGGAACGAGCAGAGTAGCCGCGTCTTCCTCCGGCACAAGAGAGGGTGGGTCCTGGGCTGCGAGCCCGCCCGGCCGGGCACGCGGGGAAGTGCGCTCGGGAGCCCCTTTGCCGAAGGAGAAGTAGGCAAAGCGTAGGCACTGCGTTAAAGTGAGAGAGTCATCGGAGGGAGCACTTCTCTCCCGTGAGAAGAAGAGTGGAACCGCGTGAACGAAAAAAGCGCCTCTTTGCACCAAATGCAAGGGGGCGCTTCTTTTTTGGTTCCCTCGTTCAAGGAAGCGAGGAAAGCTAT
>CALWKN010000077.1 GCA_944381265.1 uncultured Clostridia bacterium | reverse complement strand
AGGAACCCTTGCGGTTCCTCTTTTTTGGCGCTGTTCTGCCGTCAGGCGTCTTTGATCGCGGAGACGATGAGCATCATCGGCCGGCGCATCTCGTCGCGCATGCCGGGAAGGTCCAGCATGCTCTCCGGCGGCGGGGGCTCGACCACGCGCGCGAGGCGGAAGCCGTTCGTCAGCAGCGCGTCCAGATAGGTCGTGAGCGTGCGGTGATACTTGGTCACCGGCTCCCCGAGGAAGACCGCGTGGCGCGGCCCCTCGTAGTAGTAGTTGTCCACGGGGAAGTGGAGGATGTTCCCCGCCGCGTCGTAGAACCAGTCCTGCGAGCCGTAGGCCGTGAAGACCGGGTGCTCCACGGAGAAGAGGAACGCGCCGCCCGGCCGCAGCCAGCGCGCGATGTTCTGCACCAGCGGCACAAAATCCCGCACATAGTGGAAGGCGAGGGAGCTGAACACGATGTCCACGCTGCAGTCGGGCAGGACGAGGTCCTCCATCGCGCAGCGGCGGTAGGTCACGGCCGGGGCGGCGTTCTTCTCCTGCGCGGCGGCCAGCATCTTTTCCGAAAGGTCGATCCCAAGGACGCTGCGCGCGCCGTGCGCTGCGGCATAGGCGCAGTGCCAGCCGTAGCCGCAGCCCAGGTCCAGCACCTCCTTGCCGGAAAAGTCCGGCAGGAGCGGTTCCAGCGCCGGCCATTCGCCCGCGCCCGCCAGGCCGTACCGGGAGCGCGGCATCTCGCCGTATTTCTCGAAAAACCGCTTCTCGTCGTATTTGTTTTCCTTCATTTTCGCATCTCCTTTGGGAAATCAGAATCCGATGACGGAGCCGTCCGCGCGGGGCTCCGTGGCCCCGGCCCAGCTCTCGCCCGCGCGCAGGATCATCTGCCCGCGGCCGTACTGGCTGCCGGAGAGAACGCGGATCTCGTGCCCGCGGCGGCGCAGCGCGTCGACCACGGCGGGGGAGAAGCCGGGCTCCATGTCAAAGCGCAGGCCCTCCGTCCAGCAGAAGCGCGGCGCGTCCAGCGCGGCCTGGGGGTTGTGTCCCTCGTCGAGCAGGTGGACGAGCACCTGCATGTGCGCCTGAGGCTGCATGTAACCGCCCATGATGCCGAACGGGCCCAGGGGCTTGCCGTCCCGCGTCAGGAATCCGGGGATGATGGTGTGGTACGGGTACTTGCGCGGCGCGACGACGTTGGCGTGCCCCTCGGCAAGGGAGAAGCACGCGCCGCGGTTTTGCAGGCAGATGCCCGTGCCCGGCACGAGCACGCCGGACCCGAAGCCCTCGTAGAGGCTCTGGATCATGGAGATGCTGTTGCCCTCTCCATCGGCGGCGCAGAAGTAGACCGTGTCCCCGCGCAGGGGCTCGCCGGGGGCATAGACGCGCGCGCGGTCGGTGATGCAGGCCGCGCGGGCGCGGGCGTAGTCCTTGGAGAGCAGGCTCTCGGGCGAAACGCGCATATAGCCGGGGTCGGCGATGTAGTGCAGCGCGTCGGCAAAGGCCAGTTTCATGGCCTCCATCATCATGTGGAGCCTGTCCACCTCATTTGCGCCGGAGAGCGGCAGCGCCTCGAGTATGTTCAGCGCCAGCAGCGCGGTCATGCCCTGGCCGTTTGGCGGCAGCTCATAGACTTCGCAGCCGCGGAAGGCCGTGCAGATGGGATCGACCCAGCGCGGGGCGAAAGCAGCCAGGTCCTCCCCGCGCATCAGACCGCCGCTCTCCCGGGCGTAGGCATCGATGCGGGCGGCGAGATCGCCCTCGTACAGGTCGCGGCAGCGGCTCTCGGCCAGGCGCTGCAGCGTCCGCCCCATCTCCGGCAGCGCGTAGAGGTCGCCGGCGCGGAACGTGCGGCCCGTGGGGTTGAAGCCCTCCGTCCAGCGGCGCAGCACGGGGTCCTCGCTGGCGGAAAAGAGGGCGGTGCAGGCGTTGAGTATGGGCGCGTTGTCCGGGGAGAGGGCGTAGCCCCTGGCAAGCGCGATGGCCGGGGCGAAGAGCTCCGGCAGGGATTTTGTGGCGTAGCGCTCGTGCAGCGCGGCCCAGCCCGCGGGCGCGCCGGGCACGGTGACGGGCAGCCAGCCGCGCTTGGGCATGGCCTTTGCGCCGGGATGGGCGGCGAGCACGCGCTCGCGCGTCAGCAGCGCCGGGGAGAAGCCGCTGGAGTTCAGGCCCGCCAGCTTCTCGCCGCGGAAGGAGACGATGGCAAAGCAGTCGCCGCCCACGCCGTTGTTGGCGGGATCGACCACGGGCAGGGCCGCCGCCATGGCCAGGGCCGCGTCCACAGCGTTGCCGCCGGACTGGAGCACCTGCAGCCCGGCCTGCGAGGCCAGGGGGTGGGAGGAGGCGACCATGCCCCGGTGCGCGTAGACCAGGTTGCGCCGGGAGGCAAAGGGATAGTATTGCGGGTCAAACATCGTCGGATTTCCTCACTTTGTCTGTCGTTTCTGTGCAGGAAAGGTCAGGACTGCGCGGCCTCCCACTCTTCGTAGAGGGCGGCGATCTTCTTTTGCAGCTCGTCGTAGCGGCGGCTGAGACTTTGGGCGCGGGCGGTGTCGGCGTAGGTGTCCGGGTCGCTCATCTCGATCTCGAGCTTTGTCATCTCTTCCTCCAGATCGCCGATGCGCGTCTCCAGGTTCGCCACGAGCTCCCGCTGGCGGCGGGCGGCCTCCTGGGCGGCCTTTTCGCGCTTTTTCTCCTCGCGCAGGGCGGTCTTGGTCTTCTGCGGCGCGGCCTCTTCCTCGGTCAGGTTCCGCTGCGCGGCCTTTTCCAGGTAGTCGTCGTAGTTGCCGATGTACTCGGTCACGCCGTCCGGTTCCATCACGATCACGCGGTCGGCGATGCGGTTGATGAAGTAGCGGTCGTGGGAGACGGTGAGGATCGTGCCCTCAAAGCCGAGCAGGGCGGTCTCCAGCATCTCGCGGCTGTCCATGTCCAGGTGGTTGGTGGGCTCGTCCAGTATGAGGAAGTTGTCCTGCCGCAGCATGAGCTTTGTCAGCAGCACGCGGCCGCGCTCTCCGCCCGAGAGCGTGGAGATGGGCGCGAGCACGTCGTCCCCGGTAAAGAGGAAGCCGGCAAGCGCGCTGCGGATCGTGGTCTGGTCCAGGCGCGGAAAGTCGTCCCAGACCTCGTTGAGCACGTCCTTGTCCGGGTGCAGGCCCTCCTGCTGCTGGTCGTAGTAGCCGACGGAGACGCCCGCGCCAAAGCGCACCGCGCCGCCGTCCGGCTGTTCCCGGCCGACGAGGATCTTCAGCAGCGTAGACTTGCCCACGCCGTTTGCGCCCAGCAGCGCGATGCGGTCCCCGGCGCGCACATGCAGATTTAGATCGCGGAAGAGGCAGCGGGAGCCGAAGGACTTGGAGAGGTCCTCGCACAAAAGCACGTCGTTGCCCGTGCCGCGCCCGGCGTGGAAGCGGAAAAAAACGTTGTGCTCCTCCACCGGCTTTTCCAGGCGCTCGATCTTGCTCAGGCGCTTTTCCCGGCTCTTGGCCTTGATATGGGAGGCCTCGGTGTTGTAGGCGCGGTACTGGGCGATGATGGCCTCCTCCCGCGCGATCTCCTTCTGCTGCAGCGTGTACTCCTTCATGCGGCGCACCATGACCTCCTCGCGCAGCTTGAGGTAGCGGGTGTAATTGCCCTCGTACTGCTCGATGCGGCCAAAGGAGAGCTCGGCGATGGAGTTGCAGATGGCGTCCAGGAAATAGCGGTCGTGCGAGACCACGACCACCGCGCCCTTGTAGGCGCGCAGGTAGTCCTCCAGCCACTGGATGGAGCTCAGGTCCAAGTGGTTGGTGGGCTCGTCCAGGAGCAGCAGGTCGGTCCGCAGCAGCAGGAGCTTGCCGAGCTTTAGGCGCGTGCGCTCCCCGCCGGAGAGGGAGGGCACGGACTGGTCGTACTGCGAAGGGACAAAGCCCAGGCCCGTGAGCACCCCCTGCAGGCGCGAGCGCCAGCTGTAGCCGTCCGCCTCTTCAAAGCGGTCGGTGAGCTTGACGTACGTCTCGGAAAGGCGGGCGTACTCCGCCGGATCCACGTCGTGCAGCTCGCCCATGCGCGCTTCCATCTCGCGCATCTGCGCCTCCATGGCGAAGACGTCGGCAAAACAGGTCTCCATTTCCTGCCAGACCGTGCGCTCGCTGGTCAGATCGTCCAGCTGCGTATGGAACCCGATGCGCAGGCCGCGCGTCGTGCTCAACGTGCCGCCGTCGTAGCCTTCCCTTCCGGCCAGGATCGAGAGCAGCGTGGACTTGCCCGAGCCGTTGGAGCCGACAAGGCCGACGCGGTGGTGGTCCTGCACGGTCAAGGTGACGCCCTTTAGCACCTGGTTGACGCCGAAGGACTTGGTGAGTTGGTTGGTCTGTAGGACGATCATGGCGCTCCCCTTTCCCTGGAGAAAAAGATACATTCACATTCTCCATTGTAACACAAGCCGGGGCGGCGTGCACGGCTTTTTTCCGGCAAGTTGACAGCGCGGGCGGCGAACCGTATAATCGTAGGCAGAAAACGCCGCCGCTCCGGCGCGAGAGGGAGGGTTTATGCAGATGGCGGTCATACAGATGCCCAGCCGCGGCAAGAAGGACGAAACCGGCATGATCACCAAGTGGTACAAGAGGACGGGAGACTGGGTCGCCGAGGGGGACGAGCTCTTCTCCTTTGACACGGACGACGGCTCCTACACCGTAAAGTCCCAGAAGGCCGGGCGGCTCGTGGCCATATTCGTGCCGGAGGGCGAACTGGTGCACTGCCCTACGGACGTGGGCATGCTCTCCTCGCCCTCGCCGGACTCCGCGCTGCGGGCCGGGCGCATGCAGTTCCTCGACGAGAACAAGCCGCGCGTCGCCCCCGGCGCGGACCCGGAGCCCGCCGCGCCCCC
>CALWKN010000076.1 GCA_944381265.1 uncultured Clostridia bacterium | reverse complement strand
CGCCGCGCAGCGCGCCGCCTTTTCCGGCGCCAGCTGCTCCGTCGTCAAAAACCCCTCCACCTCGATGGGCCCCAGGGGCCGGTAAAGATCCTTCTGCAGCGTCAGACACCAGTGCTCCAGCCTCTGCCGCCACTCCGAGTGCATGTACTTCATGGCCGCTCGCCGTCCTTTCCCCCGCCGTTCCCTCTTTTCGGCGGGCAACAAGAATTCGATTGTATGGAAAAAAGGGAAAGCATCCTCTTCCTCTATTATACAATTGCTCGCGGGAAAAAACAATGTGTTTCCCCGCAGGCCGTGTCTTTGGCCATATGCATAGAAAAAATACAGGCCCGACGAGGCGTTCCCGGCGGGCCTGTGCTATGGAAATAGATCAGTCGGCGACGAAGGCGGCGAGGAGGCGGAGGGTGTTGTCCAGGCCGGAGACGTGGGTGCGCTCGTAGCCGTGGGAGGCGAAGACGCCCGGGCCGATCAGCGCGTGGCGGAAGTTGTGGCCGGCAAAGAGCGAGGCGTCGGCGTCGGAGGCGTACATCGGGTAGACGTCCACCGCGTAGTTGAGGCTGTTGTCCTTGGCCAGCTCGATCAGCCGCCCGGTCATCTCGTAGTTGTAGGGCCCGCGGCTGTCCTTGGCGCAGATGGAGACCATCGTCTCGTCGCAGCCGAGGTCGTCGCCCACGCAGCCCATGTCCACGGAGAGTATGTCCTCGGCGTCCTCCGGCAGCCCGGCGCAGCAGCCGTGGCCGATCTCCTCGTGCACGGTGAAGACCAGGTAGATGCGGCGCGAGAGCGTCAGATCCCCCGCCGCGGCCATCTTGGCCAGCGCCAGCAGCACCGAGGCCGAGGCCTTGTCGTCCAGGTGGCGGCTCTTGATGTAGCCGGACGGCGTGCGCACCGCGCGCGGATCCAGGGAGATGAAATCGCCCACCTCGATGCCCAGCACGCGCACGTCCTCCTTGCTCGTCACGTTTTCGTCCAGCACGACCTCCATCGTCGTGTCGTCGCGCTTGACGCCGGGGATGTCCTTGTAGACGTGCGAGGCCGGCGTGGTCAGGTAGAACGTGCCGGTGTAGGTGCGGCCGTCGCGCGTGTGGACGACGCAGGTCTCGTTTTCGATGTTGTTGTCCGGATAGCCGCCGATCTGCGTGTAGCGCAGGCGGCCGTTGGACTTGATGGAGCGCACCATCGCCCCCAGCGTGTCCACGTGCGCCGCCACCACCAGCGGATGCCCCTCCCCGCCGATGCAGCAGACCACGTTGCCCTTGTGCGTGCGGTAGGGGGCAAAGCCGTAGCCCGTGAGCACCTCGGTCAGATACGTCGCCGCGATGTGGGTAAAGCCCGAGGGGCTGGGAATGTTGACCAGTTTCATCAGGTGGTCCACCGCCACCGTAGTATAGGGATGCATATTCATCGTCCTTCTTCCTTTGCACAAACATAGATTCCCCTAAAAATAGGGAAACCCCGGATCCTTTTTGGAAGATTCGGGGTCGAGGCGGCGTTTTCCTTCTTTTGCGGACGGCGTTTTTTCCTTCAATATACGAAGACGTAGATCAGCGCGTAAAAGCAGGCGGAGCCCAGCAGGATCAGCACGTGGAAGAGCTCGTGGAAGCCGAAGCAGCGGCAGGACAGGGGCGGGAACTTGCGCGCGTAGAACACGCCGCCCAGCGTGTAGACGGCGCCGCCGCCAAAGAGCAGGCACAGCGCCGCCGGCGGCAGCCGGTGCGTCAGCGGCCAGAGCGCGATCAGCGCCGCCCAGCCCATGGCGATGTAGAACACGGTGTAGAGCCGGCGCGGCGCCTCCATCCAGAAGATCTTCAGGAAGAGCCCGGCCAGCGCGCAGCCCCAGACGATGCCGAACAGCACCCAGCCCCAGGCCCCGCGCAGCGTCAGCAGGCACAGCGGCGTGTAGGTTCCGGCGATGAGCAGGAAGATCATCATGTGGTCGATGCGGCGCAGGACATTGTGCACGCGCGGGGAGATGTAGAACAGGTGGTAGACCGTGCTGGCCGCGTACAGCCCGATCATCGTCGCCCCGAACACGGCGTAGCTCACCACGTGCCAGGCGGACAGCGCTAGCCCCTTGCGCAGCAGAAACACCGTTCCCGCGATGGACAGCGCAAAGCCCAGCGCGTGCAGCCCGGCGCTGACCAGGTCTTTCTCTCGATTAAACGTCATACCATCCGCCTCCACATCTAGTTTTAAATATTATATAACGCGGATGCTAAGATTGCAATAGGCAAAAAACTCCCCCGGCCGTTTGGCCGGGGGAGGGCAAGGGGATCTACTCGGGGATGAGCACGCCGTAATTGCCGTCCTGGCGCGTGTAGACCAGGCAGATCTGGTCGGTGGTCTTGTCGCGGTAGAGGAAGAAGGAATGCCCCAGCATCTCCATCTGGGAGATGGCCTCGTCCACGTCCATGGCGTCGACGCGGAAGCGCTTGGTGCGCATCACCTGCGGCTCGGGCTCTTCCTCGGGCAGGAAGACTTCGATGGGATCGGCGTCGCGCTTCATGCGCTTGGCCAGGCGCGTGCGGTGCTTGCGGATCTGGCCTTCGAGCTTGCTCAGGACGCTGTCGATGGAGACGTACATATCGTTCGTGCTCTCCTCGGCGCGCAGGATCTCGCCCGGCAGCGGGATCGTGATCTCGCAGGTGAAGCGGTGGCGCTCCATGCTCAAAACGACCTGCGCTTCGATCTCGTCGCCGAAGTAGCGGTCCAGCTTGCCAACCTTTTTGTTGACGTAGTTGGCCACGGAGGGCGAGAGGGACATCATGTTGCGCACGGTGATGTTGATCCGCATAAATCCAACCTCCTTCTAACACCCGGCGCGCGGGGATTCACCGCCGCACGGGCTCGTCTATCTAAGGGATTCGCCGCGCCTTCGCTCTTTTCCTGCTGAAAAAACGATGAAATTTTTACGTCATTTTAACGAATAAATCGTGACCTCGTCGTTCTCGTAGACCACGGGAAGCGCGGCGAACAGCGAAGGATCCGCGCCCAGGGAGAGCTCGTGCCAGGAGAGCACCACGTGCGTGACGCCGTATTTCCCGGAAAGCGCTTCCAGCGCGCCCTCTTCCGTGTACATGGCGCGCACGTCCGCGGCGCGCTCCGTGTCGTAGACGCCGTGGAAGTAGAGGAAGGAGGGAGAGCCCTGCACGATCGTCTGCCCCGCCAAAGAGGCAAAGGGGTTGTTGTGCTCGTCCGCGGTCAGCAGCACCGCGTCGTCCGGCAGGTTCTCGCGCGCGTACCTCGCCGCCTCCACCATGCCGTCCGAGAAGAGCTCGTAGTCCGACACCGCCTCCCGCGCAAGCGTCAGCGCGCCGGACAGCGTGCCGATGCATACCACCGCCGCGCCCATCAGCGCCCGCCCCGGCAGGCCGCGCAGCTTGTGGTACATCGTGCCAAGGAAGGAGGCCACCACGCCGCAGCTGAGCATGTGCGTCACGAAGAGCAGCTTGTTGTTGTCGTAGTTGTTCGGCTGGAAGACGACGAACTCGCACACCACCCACAGCGGCAGCGCGCAGAGCCAAAAGCCCCGCAGCCGCTTTTCCGTCAGCAGCGCAAAGGGCAGCAGCAGGAACACCAGGCCGATATTCTTGATGTAGAACCAGAGATAGGGGTCGTCCTGGTTCACCCAGTTGAGGGAGAGGCGCACAAAGCCCTCGCCCGAGGCCTGCCGGAGCGTAAAGCCCAGCAACTGCGGCAGGGCCAGCGCTGCGGTCAGCAGCGCGTAGGGCAGGAACTTCTTCCAAAGCCGGGCGTCCAGGAAGAGCTGCCGCGCAAACGCCCCCGCCGACAGCACGAACAGCGCCAGGAACGAGTGCGTGTGCAGCAGCGGCAGCCCCCCGGCCAGCACGCCGAGCAGGTAGGCGTATTTCCACTCCTGCTCAAAGGCCAGCCGGTAGAGCAGGTAGAGGCAGGGCAGCAGCACGGCCCAGCCGAACAGCGTCGCCCGCTGCGGGATCAGCAGGTCGGCGATGGGGTTGACCCAGAGCACGTTCTCCGCCGCGTTGTTGGTGGGCGTCTCGTAATAGGCGGTGAATATGCGGGTAAAGTTGGAAGGATCGCTGCGCGCGCCGTCCAGGAAGTACCACAGCGCGATGCCGCCGCCCAGGAAGAACAGCGCAAAGGCCAGGCAGGCGCGCTTTTCGCTCTGCAAAAAGCGGCGCATGAGCACGAAGTACCAGGAGAACACCGCATACAGCGCCAGCACCATGGGCAGTATGTAGGCAAAGCGCAGATCGGCGCCCAGCACAAGATAGGTGGAGCTTACGCTGTCGCAGAGGAAGGGATAGCCCATCTGCACGCCCGCTTCGATCGGGTACAGGGGCGGGAACACGCCGTTGCGGGCGATGGAGGTGATGAACGACAAATGCATGCACATATCGCCGTAGCAGGACTGGCCGGTGTGCAGCGCCCCGTCCACCGGCCGCAGCACGTGCGTATAGAGCAGCGCGCAGCAAAGCAGGAGCGCCGGCAGCACGCAGGCGGCGTGCAGCTTCCGGCCGCGCGGATCGGCCTTTATGCGCGCCGGCCGGCGGCGAAAGAGCGGCGGCAGGAAGAGGGGCAGGACGAAGACCAGCAGCGAAAGGCATTGGCTCAGCAGAGAAAAGGACAGTGCAAAGGAGAAAAGCGCCGGCAGCCACATCTGCGCAAACAGCGCAAGGCTCGCCCCGGCCGCCGCGCGCGTTAGATCGTCCTCCTTTGGCAGCAGCAGCGCCGCGTAGCGCAGCCCCGCGGCGAGGAACGCCGCAAGGTACAAAAGCGAGAGCGCGTTTCCGAGCATCGTCACCTGGCAAGACCTCCTGACACCCGTTCCCCTGGGAAAACGGCGAAATTTAACCAGGAAGAGTATACCACAGCCGCGGAAAAACTTGAAGTCGGCAGGGGAAAATGTTACAATCAAGGCATTGGGGTCGTTTGAAGAAAGGGCCCCGGGACGCGGGCGAAATCCCCCCTTCGCGGCGGACGGGCCCGCATCACGGCATTGGAGGACAGACAATGGCGAATTTTCTAAAGAAACTCTTCGGCTCGTCCAACGAGGCGGAGATCAAGCGGCTGCGCAAGATCCTGGACAAGGTCAACGCGCTGGAGCCGAAGATGCACGCGCTGCGCGACGAGGACCTGCGCGCGCTCACCCCGGCCTTCAAGGAGCGGCTGCAAAAGGGCGAGACGCTGGACGATCTTCTGCCCGAGGCCTTTGCCGCCGTGCGCGAGGCCGCCCTGCGCGCCATCGGCCAGAGGCCCTTTGACGTGCAGATCCTGGGCGGCATCGTGCTGCACCAGGGCCGCATCGCCGAGATGAAGACGGGCGAGGGAAAGACCGTGACCTGCGTCATGCCCGCCTACCTCAACGCCCTCACCGGCAAGGGCGTGCACATCGTCACCGTCAACGACTATCTGGCCAAGTACCAGGGCGAGTGGATGAGCAAGATCTACCGCTTCCTGGGCATGAGCGTCGGATTGATACTCTCCGGGATGAGCAACGCCGAGCGCCGCGCCTCCTACGCCTGCGACATCGTCTACGGCACGAACAACGAGTTCGGCTTCGACTACCTGCGCGACAACATGGTCGTGCGCCTCTCCGATCTGGTGCAGCGCGGCCTCAACTACTGCATCGTGGACGAGGTGGACTCCATACTGATCGACGAGGCGCGCACCCCCCTCATCATCTCCGGCCAGGGCGACAAGGCCACCGACCTCTACGGCAAGGCCGACGCCTTCGTGCGCTCCCTGCGCCTTGGCAAGGTGGAGAAGGACGACTTTGGCAACGAGACCCAGAGCGGCGACTATGTGAAGGACGAAAAGGACAAGACCGTGAACCTCACCGCCGAGGGCGTGGCAAAGGCCGAGCGCTTCTTTGGCGTGGAGAACCTCTCGGATCTGGAGAACACGGACATCAACCACCACATCCAGGTGGCGCTCAAGGCCCACGCGCTGATGCACCGCGACATCGACTATGTGGTAAAGGACGGCGAAGTGCTGATCGTGGACGAGTTCACCGGGCGCCTTATGGTCGGCCGCCGCTATTCCGACGGCCTGCACCAGGCCATCGAGGCCAAGGAGGGCGTCGAGGTGGCCCGCGAGAGCCGCACACTTGCCACCATCACCTTCCAGAACTACTTCCGCATGTACCACAAGCTCTCCGGCATGACCGGCACGGCCAAGACCGAGGAAGACGAGTTTAAGTCCATCTACTCCCTGGACGTGGTGGAGATCCCCACCAACAAGCCCATGATCCGCGTCGATGAAAACGACTCCATCTACCGCACGCAGCAGGCCAAGTTCAAGGCCGTGGTGGAGGACATCCGAAAGACGCACGAGACCGGCCAGCCGGTGCTGGTGGGCACCGTGTCCGTGGAAAAGAGCGAGATGCTCTCCGGCATGCTCGAGCGCGTGGGCATCCCCCACACGGTGCTCAACGCCAAGCACCACCAGCGCGAGGCCGAGATCGTGGCCCAGGCCGGCAAGGTCGGCGCCGTCACCATCGCAACGAACATGGCCGGCCGCGGCACCGACATACTGCTGGGCGGCAACCCGGAGTTCCTGGCGCGGCGCGAGCTCCTGCGCCAGGGCATGAGCGAGGAGCTGGTCGAGGAGGCGCGCGGCTACTCCGACGACGCGCCGGAGGAAGTCGTGGAGGCCCGCAAGGCCTACCGCGATCTGGTGGAAAAGTACAAGCAGAATACGGACATCGAGCACGACAAGGTCGTCTCCCTTGGCGGTTTGTACATCATCGGCACCGAGCGGCACGAGTCCCGCCGCATCGACAACCAGCTTCGCGGCCGCGCCGGGCGCCAGGGCGACCCGGGCCGCTCCCGCTTCTACATCGCGCTGGACGACGATCTGATGCGCCTCTTTGGCGGCGACCGCATCGCGCCTTTGGTCGAAAAGCTTGGCATGGGCGACGACTCTCTTGACTACCGCGTGCTCTCCCGCCAGATCGAGAGCGCGCAAAAGCGCGTCGAGGGCCGCAACTTCGACATCCGCCGCCACGTTCTGCAGTACGACGACGTCATGAACGCCCAGCGCGAGGTCATCTACGGCCAGCGCCGTGAGGTGCTCCAGGGCGCGGACGTGCGCGACCAGATCCGCAAGATGGTCGAGGAAGAGATCGACCTTGGCATGAACCAGTACACCTCCGAGCACAGCATCCCGGAGGAGTGGGATCTTGCGGGCCTGGGCGACTACCTGCACACGCTCTTTGGCTACCCGGCAAACGCCTTTGCCGGCCTTACGGAAGAGCAGTACATGGATCTTACCGTCTCTAAGCTCTCCGAGCGCTTGAAGAAGGAGATCTGGGATGCCTATATGGGCCTGGTCGGCAAGGCCGAGGAGGCCGGGATCGACATGGGCGAGGTCGAGCGCGTGATCCTTTTGCGCGTGGTGGACCAGAAGTGGATGGACCACATCGACGACATGGACCAGCTGCGCCAGGGCATCGGCCTTAGAGCCTACGGCCAGAAGGACCCGGTCGTGGCCTACAAGATCGAGGGCTACAACATGTTCGAGGAGATGGTGGCCAACATCCGCCACGACGTGGTGCGCACACTCTACCACGCCCGCATCAACAAGGTGCCCGAGAAGCGCGAGGCCCCGCGCGCCGTGGAAGCCAACGACCCCGGCGCCGCCCGGCTTGACGCCCGCCAGAGCGCCAACGCCGGCGGCGCCCCGCAGCAGACGCCGCGGCAGATGCCGGTCCACGCCCCCAAGAAGATCGGCCGCAACGACCCCTGCCCCTGCGGCAGCGGCAAGAAGTACAAGAACTGCTGCGGCAGGAACGCCTAAAACGACCCGCATGCTGGCAGGACGGAAACCCACCGCCCTGCCTTTGCCTGCGCACAGACGAGGAAGAGGAGAGAGACGGCATGCACATTCAGGCGGTGCTCTACGACATGGACGGCACGCTTCTGGACACGGAAAAGCTGCATAAGATGGCCTGGACCGCAGCGGCGGAAAAGCGCGGCGTGACCATCGGCCCGGAGTTCTACCAAGGGGCGATGGGCCGGAACTTAAAGCGCGTCTTTGCCCTGCTGCAGGAGCTCTACCCGAACATAGGCGACACAAAGACGCTCTATGAGGAAAAGGAGGAGCTCTGCCGCGCCTGGATGGAGGAGCACGGCGTGCCCGTCCTGCCCGGCGCGCACGAGACCATCGGGCATCTGGCATCCCGCGGTCTGCGCCAGTGCGTCTGCACCTCCACCTCGCGCGACAGCGCCGCCCGGACGCTCGCCGCCGCGGGGCTCCTGCCAAAGCTCGACGCCCTCGTCTGCGGCGACGACATCGAGCGCTCCAAGCCCGACCCGCAGATCTTCCTGCGCGGCGCGGAGAAGCTCGGCCTCCCCATCGGGGCCTGCGCCGTGGTGGAGGACGCCCCCGCCGGCGTGGAGGCGGGCCTTGCCTCCGGGGCGCGGGTGTTCGTCGTGCCGGGGCTGCTGGAGATCCCGCAGGAGCTGCTCTCCCGCTGCACAGTTCTTTCCAGTTTGTGGGACCTGCCGTCCCTGCTGTAAGGATTGCCAAATCCGCCCGACGCCGGTATAATAGTAGGAAACTTATACGTATTTTGAGGAGTTTTGCCAAATGATCGTGGAATTGGATCGGTTTACCCAGCAGGTGCGCGATCTGGAGAAGAAGCTGGACGAGACGGCCTCCGCCTTTGACGTGGACGCCATGCGCGACGAGCTGGACCAGCTCCATCGCGAGATGGAGCAGCCCGACTTCTGGAACGACCTGGACCGCGCCCAGAAGGTCAACCAGCGCATCAAGACCATCACCGACAGGACCGAGGGCATCGCAGCCCTGCGCGGCCAGTGCGAGGACGCCCTGACGCTCATCGCCATGTGCGACGAGGAGCAGGACGAGAGCCTCGTGCCCGAGATCGAGAGCGAGATCGAGGACCTGGAGGGCAAGATCGGCGCGCTCTACCTCTCTACGCTCCTGCGCGGCGAGTACGACGCCAACGACTGCATACTCTCTTTGCACGCCGGTGCCGGCGGCACCGAGGCCCAGGACTGGACGCAGATGCTCTACCGCATGTACACCCGCTACGCCGAGCGCCACGGCTACCAGGTGCGCGAACTGGACTTCCTGGAGGGGGACGAGGCGGGGATCAAGTCCGTCACCTTCGAGGTCAAGGGCGAAAACGCCTACGGGTACCTCAAGGCCGAGCGCGGCGTGCACCGCCTGGTGCGCATCTCGCCCTTTGACAGCGCCGCGCGCCGCCACACCTCCTTCGCCTCCTTGGACGTCATGCCCGTGCTGCCCGATGACGGAGGCATCGTCATCAAGCCCGAAGACCTGCGCATCGACACCTACCGCGCCGGCGGCGCGGGCGGCCAGCACGTCAACCGCACGGACTCCGCCGTGCGCATCACCCACATCCCCACCGGCATCGTCGTGCAGTGCCAGAACGAGCGCTCCCAGATCCAGAACCGCGAGCAGGCCATGGCCGTGCTCCGCTCCCGCCTGGTGGAACTGCGCGAGCGCGAAAACCAGGAGAAGATGAGCGAGATCAAGGGAGAGCTGAAGAAGAGCGAGAGGGGGAGCCAGATCCGCTCCGACGTCTTCCAGCCCTACACCATGGGGAAGGACCACCGCACAGGCTTTGAAGTCGGCGACATCGACGCGGTCATGGACGGCGACCTGGACGGCTTCATCACCGCCTATCTGCAGATGCTCTGAGCCCGGGAGCTCCGGGAAGAAGGGGGCCTTTTTATGCGAAAGACGTTTGCCGCGCTGCTCTCCGCCCTTGCGGCGTGGCTGCTGCTGCTCGCCGTGGCGCTGACGGGCGTCTTTGTCTGCGCCACCAACCGCGGTTTTTACGAGCACGAGTACGCAAAGTACGGCCAGGCCGCAAATATCGGCATCAGCGACGAAACCCTCATGCGCATCACCAACGCGCTGCTGGACTACCTCTGGGGCAGCCGCGACACGCTGGATATGCAGGCCGAGATCGGCGGCGGGATGCGCGAGGTCTTCACCCAGCGCGAAAAGGACCACATGGTCGACGTGCGCAATCTGGTGCAGCTGGCGCGCACCGCCATGGTGGCCGCCTATGTCGCCGGCGCGGCGCTGTGGGTGACGGGCTATTTCCTCGGCAAGACGCGCAAGGGCGGCGTGCGCGCCTCCGGCATCGGCTACCTTGCCGGGGCGGGGTCCCTGGCGCTTGCCGTCGGCGTCGTCGTGGCCCTGGCCTTGCGGGACTTTACCGCCGTCTTCATCCGCTTCCACGAGATCTTCTTCACCAATGATCTTTGGATACTGAGCGCCGACGATATGCTGATCCAGATGGTGCCCGAGCCCTTCTTCGCCGACTGCGCGGCGCTGATCGCCGTGTTCTTCGGCGTGGGCGCGGCGCTGACCATCGCCCTTGCCATCGTCATGACCGTGCGCGACAGCCTCGGCCGCAGGCAGGGGCCGCAGGAGGAGACGCCGCCCCCGCCCGCCGGGGACGGCTGGGCCATCAAGCCCGTCGGCGGCCGGGACAGCGCCTTCTTCCGCATCGACCGCCCCGCCGACGCCTCCGCCCCGCCCGACGCCAGCGAGATCTTCCAGCGCATGGGCCTGAAGGAGGATGAGGAGGAAGAGGAGGAGACGCTGCCCCTCGACCGCCTGCGCGCCCCGGCGGCAGAGGAACCGCCCACCGTCCACCGCCCGGCGGAGTTTGCCCGCGACTTCCCCACCCACTTGGACGACCGCGACCTGAGCGTGCGCCTGGAGATGAAGCTCGACCTGCGCGTCGAGCGCAGCGCCGACGGCGCGCTCACGCTCACCATGGACCCCGGCAAAAAGCCGGAGATCACATTGCGCAGCCAGCCCGGCCGCCTTGACCTTACCGTCGAGGACGTGCCGCGCCTGTCGCGCCCCGCCGCCCCCGCCCAGCCGCAGACGGCGCAGCCGCAAACGGCAGAGCCGCAGACGGCGCAGCCGCAGGCCGAGGCAGAACCGGCGCGGATACGGGAAGCGCAGACGCCCCCGGAGCCCTGGGAGGCGGCGGACGCCGCGCCGCAGGGCCCGGCGCGCCCGCTGGAGCCCGCGCCCTCGCCGGAGGAGCTGCTGCGGCAGATGGACGAATTGATGAAGGGATTTCCCCGCAACGGCAAGGAGGAAGAACGCTCTTGACCTATCTGGAAAATGCGAAACGGCGTGCCGCGGCCGCGGCCGGGCGCGCGGACATTCGCCTGCTTGCCATCGAGTCCTCCTGCGACGAGACCTCCGCCGCGGTGACCGTGGGCCGCGCGCAGCGCTCGCTCGTCATCGCCTCGCAGGTGGAGACGCACGCGCTCTACGGCGGCGTCGTGCCGGAGATCGCCTCGCGCGCCCATGTCGAGGCCATCGTCCCGGTGGTGCGCCGCGCCCTTGCCGAGGCCGAGACGAAGCCGCAGGAGCTGGACGGCGTGGCCGTGACCTACGGCCCGGGGCTGGTGGGCGCGCTGCTGGTGGGCGTCTCCTTCGCCAAGGGCTTTGCCTATCGCTACGATCTGCCGCTCATCCCCGTGCACCACATCGAGGGGCACATCTCCGCCGCCTACCTGGCGCACCCGGACCTGGAGCCGCCGTTCCTTGCGCTGGTGGTCTCCGGCGGGCACAGCCATCTGGTGCGCGTCCCGGACTACGGCCGCCACGAGATCCTCGGCCGCACGCGGGACGACGCCGCCGGCGAGGCCTTTGACAAGGCGGCGCGCGTGCTCGGCCTGCCCTATCCCGGCGGTCCGGCCATCGACCGCCTGGCCCGCGAGGGCGACGAGCTGGCGCTGCCCCTGCCCCGCGTCCGCCAGGAGGGCTATAACTACTCCTTCTCCGGGCTGAAGACCGCGCTGCTGCAGGCCGTGGCCCGGATGGAAAAGCAGGGCGCGCGCCCCAGCGACGCGGACATCGCCGCCTCCTTCCGCCGCGCGGTGGTGGAGCAGCTGGTGGACAAGGCCGCGCTGGCCCTGCAGGACAC
>CALWKN010000075.1 GCA_944381265.1 uncultured Clostridia bacterium | reverse complement strand
GCGCCGGATACCGGAAACGGTTCCTACGGAACCGTTCCTCGCGGCGTACACGCCGCCGCTGCGGATTGAAGATGAAGGGGCTGCCAAGGGTGAGCGAAGCGAACCTGGAGGCCGAGGACGCTCCCGTTAGGGAGCACCGCAGGCCGGAACCCTCGGGCAGCGTATGCTGCACGGGGGCGCAGTCGCCCCTTCATGCATCCCCAAGAGAGCGATCCTACTTTTTCGACAGCCTGAGACACTGCCCGGAGGTTTGTCCCGGGCAGTGTCTTTTTGCCTTTTCATTTCTCCAGGAACGTGGGGGCGAGGGCGCGGAAGGCCTCGAAGGCGCGGCGGTCGGGCGGGTTGATCGCCTCCGCCGCGGGCAGGGCGTCCAGCGGGAACCAGCGCAGCTCCGTGACCTCGTCCGGGTCGATCAGGGGCTCGCCGGAAAAGCGCGTGCAGAGGAAGAATATGCCCACGATGAACACGCGGTCGCCGTTGGGGTAGGTGTGGCGCGTGTCCGGGCCGGAGAAAGCGCCAAGCGGCGTCAATTCCTCGGCCGTAAGGCCCGTCTCCTCGAAGAACTCGCGCCGGGCGGCCTCCTCCGGCGTCTCGCCGATCTCCATGGCGCCGCCGTGCATGGACCAAAATCCGTTGTCGCGCCGCCGCTGCAGCAGGACTTGTCCCGCGCGGACGGGAAACACGCCCGCGCCCGCGATGATGAGGTCGTCGTGGCCGATGCGGCGGCGGAGGTTTTCGACATAGCCCATGTGCGTCACGCCTTTCTTGTTTGTGGTTTATCGGTTGAGTTCGCTCTGGGGGCCGGTGGCGTTGTGGTTCTCGATGATGGAGAGGATCTCCTTGAGGTCGGAAGAGGGCAGGTCGCCGGGGATGGTGTTCTTGACGGAGCTGGTCGCGTTGCCGAACTGCAGCGCCTTGCGCGGGTCGTTGTACTGCAGGAGGCCGAAGAGCACGCCGGCGACATAGGCGTCGCCGGAGCCCAGGCGGTCGACCACGTCGATGTTCTCATAGGGCGGCTCGGTGTAGAAGGCGTCGTCGTCGCGGGAGTAGATGATGGAGCCGAAGGTGTGGAGCTTGGGGCTGATGACGGTGCGCTGGGTGGTGGCGACGATGCGCACGCCGTACTCGGCGCAGTAGCTCTTCATGATGTCGCGCAGCTCCCCGGTCTTGCGGAACATGCGGCGGCTGGTCTCCTCGGAGATGAAGAGTATGTCCACATAGGGCAGGACGGCCTGGATCGTCTCGCGGGCCTCGTCCTCGCTCCAGAGGTTGGCGCGGTAGTTGATGTCAAAGGAGATGGCAGCGCCTCCGGCCTTGAACTTCTTGATGAGCTCTATGGCCACGGCGCGCGTGTTGGCGCTCAAGGCCAGCGAGATGCCGCTGGTGTGGAAGATGCGGGCGTCGCCGTAGACCGCCTCCGGGATCTCCTCCAGGGAGATGTTGTTTACGGAGGAGTACAGGCGGTCGTAGACGATGGAGGGCTTGCGCGGGTGGGCGCCGCTCTCGTAGTAATAGACGCCAAGGCGCGCGCCGGGCGTGGAGTCGTAGAGCAGGTAGTCGTCCGAGACGCCGACAAAGCGGACGCGGTTCTTGATGTAGGTGCCAAGGTCGTTGGCGGGGAGCTTGGAAATGATGCCCGTGCGCAGGCCCAGGAGCGAGACGCCGGAGGCGACGTTGAGTTCCGAGCCGCCGGCGCGCTTTTCAAAGATCTCGCCGCGCACCATGCGCTCGTTCTGCGGCGGGGAAAGGCGGAGCATGATCTCGCCAAAGGCCATCAGGTCAAAGGATTTTTTCTCCATGTGAAACGGTACCCCCTGTATGCTGTGTTTTGCGCGCGGCAAAAAACGAAAACGCGCCGCGCGCCTTGTATACAGAAACATTGTACCGCCCCAGGCGCGGCCTTGTCAACGGCAAAAGGGGCGCTTGTAAGTTGCCGGGAATTGGTCTATAATTTCCTATAGAAAAATCGACGAGGGGGAAACGCGCATGCAGCTCAAACGCTTTGCGGACGCTATCGAACGGAACCATCTCACGGTCTACGGCGTGGTGGTGCGGCAGCACGATGCACAGATCGGCTCGCACTTCTGGCGCACGGACGAGAGGATCAACATCCACTCCCTGTCCAAGTCCTTCCTCTCCTGCGCGGTGGGCATCGCCATTTCCGAGGGGCTCCTGCATCTTGACGACCAGGTCATCTCCTACTTCCCGGAAAAGCTGGATGCCTCCCCCAGCCCCTGGCTGGAGAAGCTGACGGTGCGGCACCTTCTGACCATGTCCCCGGGGCACAGCCAGGGCATACTCATGGGCGCGGTGCGCGACGACCTGGAGGACACGGACTGGGTCCACTACTTCCTCAACTACCCGATGGACTTTGAGCCGGGGACGAAGTTTGCCTACGACACGGGCGCGACTTTCCTCTGCTCCGCCATATTGCAGAAGCTGACCGGCGTAACGGCGCTGGAGTACCTGAAGCCGCGCATCTTTGCGCCGCTCAAAATCCGCAACCCGCAGTGGTTCACCAGCCCCGACGGCATCACGCTGGGCGGCGGCGGGCTGCACCTGAACACCCAGGAGATCAGCCGCTTTGGCCAGATGCTCCTAAACGGCGGCGCGTACGAGGGGCGGCAGCTGGTGCCGGCGGACTACCTGAAGATGGCCACCAGCAAGCAGATCGACAACGCGGGCACGCCGGACTGGAGCTGCGGCTACGGCTTCCAGTTCTGGATGTGCGTGCCGGAGCACGTCTACCGCGGCGACGGCGCCAACGGCCAGTACTGCATCGTCTGCCCGGACCAGGACGCGACGATCGCCATCACCTCGCACGAGGAAAAGAACCTGCAGGGCATACTGGACTGCGTCTGGCAGGAGATCCTGCCCCAGCTGTAAGGCGGCGCAGGCCCGACAAAAAGAGAGTAAGAGGAAAACGGGAAGATGCACTTGGAATTTCGCTCGCTGTTCAGCGGCTCGACGGGAAACTGCACGCTGGCGGCCTTTGACGAGACGCTGCTGCTGATCGACGCCGGGCGCACCGGCAAGCTGCTGGACGAGGCGGTGCGCGCCCAGGGGTTCGACATGCGGCGCGTGCGCGCGATACTGGTGACGCACGAGCACATCGACCACATACGCGGCGTGGGGGTGCTGGCGCGCAAGTACGGCATGGAGGTCTACGCCAGCCCCGGCACCTGGGCGGCGATGGCGGACAAGGTGGGCGAGATCCCGGCGCGCCAGCGCTGCGAGTTCACGCCGGACGAGGACTTTTACATCGACCGGGTGAACGTTCTGCCCTTCTCCATTCCGCACGACGCGGCCCAGCCCACGGGGTTCGCCCTCTCCTGCGGGGGAAAGAAGGTATCGGTGATGACGGACCTAGGGCATACTACGAAAGAACTCCTTGGCAGGGTGGAGGCCTCGGACGTGCTGCTGCTGGAAGCGAACCACGACGTGCAGATGCTGACCGACGGCTCCTATCCGGAGCGGCTGAAGCGGCGCATACTCTCCCGGAAGGGGCATCTGTCCAACGAAGACTGCGGGCAGGCGCTGACGGAGCTGATGCGCCTTGGCGTGCACAGCGTCTACCTCGGGCACCTCAGCGAGGAAAACAACGTGCCGGAGCTGGCCTACTCGACCGTGGCGGCGATGGTGGAGGCGCAGGGCGCGTGCGTGGGCCGGGACGTGCAGATCCGCATGACCTACCCCAACCGCGCGGCGGAGGCCTTTTCCCTGTAAAGGAGCATCTTTTGTCGGGAAAGGGTCGGTCGAATTGAAGAACGTCTACAAGATGATGGGCCTGCTGGCTGTGCTCTGCGCGCTGGCGGGCCTTTTTGCCTGCGCGCGCGAGGACAGCGCCGTAAGGACGCCGGAATCCGTGGCGCTGCAGCCGCAGGCGGCGGCAGCGGAAACAAGCGAAGAGAGCCTGGCGGACATGGTGGAGCGCCTCTCCCCGGCGGTGGTGGGCATCGCCACGCGCCAGGACGGGCGCCAGGGCATAGGCTCGGGCGTGATCGTGTCCGAGGACGGCTACATACTCACCAACTGCCATGTGGCCTCCGCCGGCACGGAGGTGACGCTGATCTTTGCCGACGGCACAAAGGAGCCGGCGCGCGCGGTCTGGAGCAGCGAGGCGCTGGATCTGGCGGTGATACGGGCGCAGGGAACGGACTATCCGGCGGCAGCGCTTGGCAGCGCGGAGTCCGTGCGCGTGGGCGAGCGGGTGGTGGCCATCGGCACGCCCCTGGCGCTGCAGTTCCAGCACACGGTCACCGGCGGCATCGTCAGCGCGCGCAACCGCACGCTGCAGGTGCCCTCCGGCCAGAGCACGGCCTTCATGGAGCAGCTGATCCAGACGGACGCGGCCATCAACCCGGGCAATTCCGGCGGGCCGCTGCTAAATACCGCGGGAGAAGTGATCGGCATTGTCACCGTGCGCGTGGAAGAGGCGGCGGGGCTGGGCTTTGCCATACCGATCGACGTGGCTCGACCGATCGTGGAGCACTTTATAGAGGACGGGGAATACGTCACCCCCAAGCTCGGCGCCTATCTCTTTGACAGCGAGATCGCCCGCTACTACGACGCCAACAGCACCATGGAGACGGGGCTGTACGTGATCGACTTAGAGCCGGACAGCGCGGCGGAAAAGGCCGGGCTGCGGCAGGGCGACGTGATCCTGCGCGCGGACGCGCGCGAGTGCCGCACGCTCCTGGACCTGCGCTACGCGCTCTTTTCCCACAAGGTGGGCGAAACCCTGCGCCTGACGGTGCAGCGGGACGGGAAGACGCTGGAGCTTGCGGCGGTGCTCGCCGCGGCTTAAAAAGCGCGATGGCAGTCGACAGCGGGCGCGCAATCGGGTATAATGGGCCTTGAGGTGAGACGCTCATGAATCGCGAAGCGAGAAAACTTCTCGTCGTAAACGCGCTTTACGCGCTGATCCCGCTGCTGCTGGCGGGCCTGCCGCTGTTGTTTTCCGGGATGACGCTGGAGGCCTACGGGCCGGGATACGCGCTGTACATGATCGGCATGGAGGCGGGGATCATCGCCCTGCCGGCGCTTTTGTTCTTCCGAACGCCGCTGGGGCGGGAGGTGCAGTCCGAGGGCTTTTGGCAGAGACCGAAGAGCGCGCTGCTGCTGGTGCTGCCCCTGGCTCTTTGCGCCTACTTTTTCGTAAACGGCGTCACGGCCTGCTGGCTGGCGCTGCTGCAGGCGCTGGGGCTTTCGCAGGCCGCCGCGGCGGTGCCGTCGCCGCAGACGCCCGGCGAGCTCGCGGTGGCGCTGTTGGTGGTGGCGGTGGTGCCGGCGCTGAGCGAGGAGTTCTTCTTCCGCGGCGTGCTGCTGCCGCGCCTTGCGCGCCATTTCTCCCCGGCGGCGGCGATCCTTTTGGGCGGGGCGCTGTTTGCGCTGGTGCACGGGGACCTGGCCTCTCTGCCGGGGCACCTGCTGCTGGGCGCGGGGCTGGCGCTGGCGGCCTACTGGACGCGCTCGATCTGGTACACGGCGCTGTGGCACTTCCTGCAAAACGGCATCGCGGTGCTGATCCTCTACGTTTCGCCGCGCCTGCTGGAGCTCACGGCCGGGGCGCAGACGGCGCAGAGCGCGGCGCTCGCCGAGGAGCCGCTGGTGCTGCTTGCGGGCGGGCTGATGCTGCTCGTGCCCTTTGGCCTTGGCACGGCGCTGTTCCTCTTCCTGCTGTGGCTGACGACGAAGGAGCACCGCCCATTGCCGCTGCCGCGGGCGGAAGGGCGCCTGCCCGGCCCGGCCTTTGCGCCGCTTGGCGCGGGGCTGCTGTGCGCGCTGCTGCTGTATGTGCTCTCCGGCCTGCAAATGGCGGGGGTGGGACTGTGATGCGGGCGGCGCTTCTGTGCGTGGGCAAGCTCAAGGAGCGCTACTGGCGGGAGGCCTGCGCCGAGTACGAAAAGCGGCTGACGCGCTATGCGAACCTGGAAGTGATCGAGGTCCCGGACGCGCCGGAGCCCGCGCACGAGAGCGCGGCGGCGGAGATGCAGGTGCTGCGCGGGGAGGGCGAGCGGCTGCTGAGCAAGCTCCGCCCGGACGACGTGGTGGTGGCCCTGGCCGTGCAGGGGAAGACCTACGACTCGGTGGGCTTTTCCCGCCGCCTGGAGCAGCTGGCGCAGCGCGGCCGGGTGGTGTTCGTCATCGGCGGGTCGCTGGGGCTTTCGCCGGAGGTGTACGCGCGGGCGGAGGAACGCGTCTCTTTTTCCACGCTGACCTTCCCGCACCAGATGATGCGGGTGGTCTTCCTGGAGCAGCTCTACCGCGCCTGCCGCATCGCGGCGGGGGAGCGCTACCACAAGTAAAGCGTTTCGCCAAAATCCACACGCTGTCAAGAGCTTTTCCACCGCTTATCCACAGAAACTGTGGATAAAACAAATCGTCGCGCGCGCCTCCGGTTGTCCACAGGCTGTGCGCAAAACAGTGGATAAGTCCGCTTCCGGCTGTGGATAAGCCCGGGGATAAGCCGTGGACAGCGCGGGAAGGCGGCAAACAAATCGTAGTTTACACAAAATTCCACAAAACAGGACGCAGGAGGGGGAAACGAGTATGAACGTGCGGGTGTATCCAAACGGGGATCTGGCGGCGATCGCGGCGGCGGTGCTGATCGCGGGGCAGGTCGTGGACGATCCGCAGAGCGTGCTGGGTCTTGCCACGGGCTCGACGCCGCTGCCGATCTACCGGGAGCTGATCGCCATGGCGCACCGGGGGGTGCTGGACTTCCGGCGCGTCGTGACGTTCAACCTGGACGAATACGTGGGGCTTGGGCCGGAGCACCCCTGCTCCTATCGGCGCTTCATGCAGGAGAACCTGTTTTCGCAGGTGAAGATGCGGGAAGAGCAGATCCACATTCCCGACGGCCTGGCGGCGGATCCGGAGGCGGAGTGCCGGGCCTACGACGCGGCCATCGCGGAAGCGGGCGGGCTGGACCTGCAGCTGCTGGGCCTGGGCGTGAACGGACACATCGGCTTCAACGAGCCGGCGCCGCGCTTTACCACCAACAGCTACTGCGTGCGCCTAAGCGAGCAGACGCGCCGCGACAACCGGCGCTTCTTCGCCCAGGGCGAGACGATGCCCACGCACGCCCTGACGATGGGCATCGCCTCGATCATGCAGGCGCGGCGCATCGTGCTGGTGGCGACGGGGCCGAAGAAGGCGCAGGCCGTGCGCGACATGATCCTGGGGCCGGTGGACCCGATGGTGCCGGCCTCGATCCTGCAGATGCACCGCCACGCCACGGTCCTGCTGGACAGCGAGGCGGCCTCGCTGCTGCCGTAAATACGGCAAAGCGCGCCGAAGGGAAGTACTCTCTTCGGCGCGCTCCTGTTTTGCGGGAAAGGGTGGTCAGTTTTCGTCGTCGTTAAGGACGGTGGCGTCGTGGGCCCAGCCCAGGACGTCGTACTTGGCCTTGCGGTTGTTCTTGTCGTTGTGCAGCTCGCGGCTGGCGTACTTGGCCACGTCGCGCGCCACGGCGCGGGGCACGGCGATGACGCCGTCGCCGTCGGCCACGATCACGTCGCCGGGGTAGATGGCCACGCCGCCGATGGCCACGGGCACGTTCTTGTCGCTGAAGCGGATGCGGGCCTGGTCCATCTACGGGGAGACGCAATCGGACAACACGGGCACCTTCTGCATGAGGCACTCGTCCGTGTCGCGGATGCCGCCGCCGTTGGTGATGAAGCCGCGCGCGCCCTTGGCCACGCAGGCCAGCGTGTTGTCCGAGCCCATGAGGCCGACGTCCACGCCGCTCATGTCCAGCACGATGACGTCGCCCTCCTCGATCTCCTCGATCCAGGGGTAGATGGCGACGTTGTTGTAGTACCAGTTGGACCACTGCGTGTAGTCATCGCCGCGCAGGTTGGGCGTCGGGCCCTCAAAGGGCAGGTAGCGGGCGGTGCGGGCGATGCCGCAGATGCGCGTGCGCCACAGCGGGCGGATGTTCTTGTCCAAGGTGCCGTAGAAGTGGTAGCCCATCCAGTCCATGCCGTCGCGCACATCGGCGACGCGCAGGGGCTCAAAGAGCTTGAGCAGTTCGCGGTTTTCTTCTTGACGGGTCATAGAGACGGTCACACCCCTTGTCTGTATTTTTCCCCTACAGTATAGCGAAACGGGCGCGATTTTTCCAGCCCCATCTTGCAAAACGCGGCGGCGCATACTATGATAAAATCGGAGAGTGGGTGGCTGACGCCCGCCGCCCGCATCACGCATGAGAAAAGAGGGAACAAGCAGTATGCGCATCACGGACCTTACCTTTATGCAGGGATACATCCGCATGGCGACCGACGGCGCCAACATGGGCTGGCACGAGCGCAACGGCGGCAACCTGACCTACCGCCTGACCGAGGAGGAAGCCCAGCAGGCCCAGCCCTTCCTCACCTTCGACAAGCCCTGGCAGGACATCGGCGTCACGGTGGCGAACCTGGCGGGCAGCTTCTTCCTGGCCACGGGCTCGGGCAAGTTCCTGCGCAACGTCTGCCTGGCGCCGCAGGACAACATCTGCATCGCGCAGATCGATGAGACGGGAAGCAAGTACCGCATCGTCTGGGGCCTGGAAAAGGGCGGGCGGCCGACCTCGGAATTCCCCTCGCACCTGATGAACCACTCGGTGAAGTTCGACGTGACCGGCGGACGGCACCATGTGATCTACCACGCGCACACGCCGGCGGTGATCGCGCTGACGAACGTACTGGAGCTGGACGACGTCGTCTGGACGCGGGCGCTGTGGTCGGCGATGACGGAGTGCGCGGTGGTCTTCCCCGGCGGCGTGGGCGTGCTGCCCTGGATGGTCTGCGGCGGCGCGGAGATCGCCAAGGCCACCAGCGAGCTGATGAAGCAGTACGACGTGGCAATCTGGGCCTTCCACGGCACCTTTGCCTCGGGCGAGGACTTTGACACGACGTTTGGCCTGATGCACTGCGTGGAAAAGGCCGCGGACATCTACCTTAGGATATTGGCCGCGGGCGGGGCCAAACAGACCATGACCACGGAGAACTTCGTGGCCATCGCCGCGCTCTTCGGTCTGACATTGCCGGAGAAGTTCCTCAAGGGCTAAAGGGGAAGCGCCGCGAAATCTTCTCGGGATCTTTCCTTGATTTCCGGCGCGGCCTGCTTTATCATAAGAAAGTTGGATCACTTCCCCTGTACGTTAGGAGGTTTCACCATGGTTCGAGCGATTGTCGGCGCCAACTGGGGCGACGAGGGCAAGGGCAAGATCACGGATATGCTCGGCGCAAAGGCGGACGTCGTCGTGCGCTTCCAGGGCGGCGCCAATGCCGGCCACACCATCATCAACGAATACGGGCGTTCCGCGCTGCACCTGCTGCCCAGCGGCGTCTTCAACCCCCGCGCGGTCAACGTCATCGGCATGGGCGTGGCGCTGGACCTGGGCAAGCTCTTCCGCGAGCTGGACGCCGAGGTCCTCTCCAAGGGCGTGCCCATGCCGCGCCTGCTCATCTCCGACCGGGCGCACATCCTCATGCCCTACCACATCCAGTTCGACACGCTGGAGGAGATGCGCCTGGCGGACAAGGCCTACGGCTCCACCAAGTCCGGCATCGCGCCCTTTTACGCCGACAAGGTGATGAAGAAGGGCATCCAGGTCTGCGAGATCTTCCACGACGATCTGCTCCTGGAGCACCTAAAAGAGATCGCTGCTCTCAAGAACGCGCAGCTGCGGGACATCTACCGCATCGGGGAGCGCGCGCCGCGCTCCGAGGCGGAGAAGGCGCTCTTTGCCCCCATCGACCCTGAGGCGATGTTCGACTACCTCGTCTCCTTCCGCGAGCGCCTGCGCCCGCTGGTGGGCGATGTGTCCGCCTTCCTGCACGACTGCATCCGCCAGGGCAAGGAGATCCTGCTCGAGGGGCAGCTGGGCTCGCTCAAGGACACGGACAACGGCATCTACCCGATGGTGACCTCCTCCTCGCCCCTGGCCGGCTTTGCCTGCGTAGGCGCGGGGATCCCGCCCTACGCCATCACGGACATCGTGACCGTGGTCAAGGCCTATTCCTCGGCCGTGGGCGCGGGCGCCTTCGTCTCCGAGATCCTCGATGCGGACAAGGCCGAGGACCTGCGCCGCCGCGGCGGCGACAAGGGCGAGTACGGCGCCACCACCGGCCGCCCGCGCCGCGTCGGCTGGTTCGACGCGGTGGCCACGCGCTACGGCTGCCGCATGCAGGGCGCGACGGAAGTGGCGCTGACGAACCTGGACGTGCTGGGATACCTGGACGAGATCCCCGTCTGCGAGGCCTACGAGCTGGAGGGCCGCCGCATACAGGACTTCCCGGTGACGCCGCTGCTGGAGCAGTGCAAGCCGGTGCTGCGCACGCTGCCGGGCTGGAAGTGCGACATCTCGCACATCCGCGCCTACAAGGACCTGCCGGCGGAAGCGCGCCGCTACGTCGAGTACATCGAGGAGCAGATCGGCGTGCGCGTCTCCATGGTGAGCAACGGTCCCGCGCGCGAGAGCATACTCTACCGCTGAGGCAAAACGCCAAAACAACAACGGCGCGCCGCGCATTTCTGTGCGGCGCGCCGTTTTACGCCTGCGCGGCCTTGTAGCTTTCGCCCCAGGTCTGCAGGGCGTCGAGTATGGGCTTGAGGCTGCGGCCCAGCGGCGTGAGGCTGTACTCCACATGCGGCGGGACCTCGGCGTAGACCGTGCGCGTGAGCAGCCCGCTCTGTTCCATGTCGCGCAGCTGCGCGGTGAGCACCTTCTGCGAGACGCCGGACAGGGACTTTTTCAGTTCGCCAAAGCGGCGCGCGCCCGGCATGAGGTCGCGCAGTATCAGCACCTTCCACTTGTCGCCGATGAGCATGAGCGTGGTTTCGACCGGGCAGTTCGGAAACTCTCTTTTCTCCACGGGAACACCCCCCTTTCTTGATTATAACGCGGCGCGCCCGGTACGGCAAGGGCGCGCGTCGGTTACCTTTTTGTGCCTATGCCACAATATTGTGCGTACTTTACGCGCGCCGCCTCATCGCCTATACTAAGACCAAGCGCTGCGGGAACCGGCCGGACCGAAGCGGGAACCATCTCTTTACGGACTCGGGAGGAAACGAACATGAAAATCGCGGTTGTTTGCGCAAACGGCAAGGCGGGAAGGCGCATCGTGCAGGAGGCGGTGGAGCGCGGTCTGGATGTGACGGCGATCGTGCGGGGCGAGAACCGCACGGCGGCGCAGCACGCGCTGTGCAAGGATCTCTTCGACCTTGCGCGGGAGGATCTCGCCGGATATGACGCGGTGGTGGACGCCTTCGGCGCCTGGACGGCGGAGACGCTGCCGCAGCACAGCGCGTCCTTGAAAAAGCTCTGCGACCTGCTCTCCGGCACGCCGACGCGCCTGCTGGTGGTGGGCGGCGCGGGCAGCCTGTACCTGGACGCCGCGCACACGACCTGCCTGGCGGACGGGCCGGACTTCCCGGCGGCGTTCAAGCCCCTGGCCGCGGCAATGGGCGCGGCGCTTTCGGAACTGCGCCTGCGCAAGGACGTGCGCTGGACCTACATCAGCCCGGCGGCGGACTTCCAGGCCGAGGGCGCGCGCACGGGCAAGTACCTGCTCGGCGGCGAAGAGCTTCGCCTGAACGAGCGCGGCGAGAGCGCGATCAGCTACGTGGACTACGCCATCGCCATGGTGGACGAGATCGTCTCCGGCGCGCACGTCGGACAGCGCATCAGCGTCGTGCAGGCGTAACACCCGCGCAGGGCCAGCGCCGCAATTTATGAAAAGAAGCCCCATCGCACGATGGGGCTTCAGGCTGTCGAAAAAGTAGGGTCACTCTCTTGGGGATGCATGAAGGGGCCATAGCCCCTTCATCTTCAATCCGCAGCGGCGGCGTGTACGCCGCGAGGATGTCGGCCCGTAGGGCCGCTTTCCTTTATCCGCCCCCGGCCGTGCCCGAA
>CALWKN010000074.1 GCA_944381265.1 uncultured Clostridia bacterium | reverse complement strand
GTCCATGTAGTCGTCCACCAGGGAGAGGATCTGCCCGGCGGTCTCCTCGCTGCCGCCATAGCGCTTCAGCAGGTTCTCCGAGATGTACTCGAAGGCCTCGTCGTCGTCATAGAAGCTGTCCCCGGCCAGGCCGTCCTGCAGCACGCCGGTCTCTTCCATGTACTTTAGGTCCAGCTCCTGCGCCAGGCGCAGCAGCGACTCCACCTCCCGCGGCGAAAAGGCCTTGTGCGCCGTTTTGTCCACCTTGGAGAGTATGTAGCGCAGCGCGTCCTCGCGGTCATATCCCTGCATTTGCATTACGCCTCCTTCATCAGCGTTTCCAGCTCGTCCAGCGCTTCTTCAAAGCTGCGCAGGCACTCCTCCACCGGCTCCGGGCTCTCCATGTCCACGCCGGCGCGCCGCAGCGTCTCCAGCGGCGGCTGGGAGCCGCCCGCGGCCAGGAAGCCGAGGTACTTTTCGCGCTTTTCCGCGTCGCCCGAGAGCACGCGGCGCGAGAAGGCCACCGCCGCGGAATACCCGGTGGCGTACTGGTAGACGTAAAAAGCGCGGTAGAAGTGCGGAATGCGCATCCACTCGCTGGCGATGTCGTCGTCCACCACCGCACCCTTGTAGTAGCGCTCGTTGAGCGCGCGGTAGACGGCGGTGAGGCTCTCCGCCGTCAGCGCCTCGCCGCGCGCGGCCATGGCGTGCACCTCGCGCTCGAACTCGGCAAACAGCGTCTGGCGATAGACCGTGCCGCGGATCTGCTCCAGCTGGTAGTTGCACAGCGCCATGCGCCGCTCGCGGTCGGTCCACTTCCGCTTCAGGCTCTGCAGCAGTATGGCCTCGTTTGTGGTGGAGGCGATCTCCGCCAGGAACAAGGGGTACTCGCTGTTCAAGAAGCTCTGGTTCTTGTCGGAATAGTAGCTGTGCATGGCGTGGCCCAGCTCGTGGGCGATGGTAAAGAGGCTGTCCAGCGTCTTCTGGTAGTTGAGCAGCACATAGGGGTGCGTGCCGTAGACGCCCCAGGAGTAGGCGCCGCTGGTCTTGCCGGCGTTCTCGTAGACGTCGATCCAGCCGGAGGTAAAGGCCTGGCTGAGGTCGCGTATGTATGCTTCGCCCAAGGGGGCCAGGCCCTCCTGCACCAGCTTTGCCGCCTCCTCGTAGGGCAGGCCGAGGTCTCCCTCCGGCACGATGGGCGCGTAGATGTCCCAAAAGCGCAGCTCCGGCAGGCGCAGCGCCGCCTTTCGCAGCGCAAGGTAGCGGTGCATGGCGGGCAGATGGCGGTGCACGGCCTCGATCAGGGCGTCGTAGACGCTCTCGGGGATCTCGTTTTCAAAGAGGGACTGCTCGCGGGCGGAGCCGTAGCCGCGGGCGCGGGCGAAGAAGGCGTCCTTCTTGACGGAGGCGGCGTAGGTGGCGGCGATGGTGTTGGTGTGAGCGCGGTAGGCGGCGTAGTAGGTCTTGTAGGCCGCCTCGCGCACGGCGCGGTCCTCGCACTGCTGCAGCGGGATGAAGCGGCCGTGCGTAAGCTCCACGGTTTCGCCCTTCTCGTTTGTGACGCAGCCGAACTTCAGGTCCGCGTCGGTGAGCATGGAGTAGACGGTGTCCGGCGCGCCGGCCAACTCGCCCATGGCGGCCAGGAGCTTTTCCTGCGCCGCGGGCAGCGTGTGCGCCTCCAGGCGCAGCTGCTCCTCCAGCAGGCGGCGGAAGCGGCAAAGCTCCGGGTGCGCTTTCAGCACGGCTTCGACCTTTTCACAGCCCAGGGCCAGGATCTCCGGGCCGAAGTAGGCCGTGGCGGTGGACAGCTGCACGGCCAGCGCCTGCGCGCGATCGGCCAGGCCCTGGTAGAAGGTATTGCCGTTGTCCTCATCGCGGCGCATGCGCGCGTAGGCGTAGAGGCGGGTGAGGCGGTGCTCCGCCTCCTCCAGCGCCGGCAGCGCCTCGGGCAGGGCCGTCTCCAGCTTCCCGGCAAAGCTCGCCGCCTGCGCGATGCACGGCGCAAGGGCGGCGTATTCCGCCTCCCAGGCGCTGTCGCTCGGGAAGATGTCCTCGAGTTTCCAGGTGTAGCGCGCATCCATCTGCGCGCGCGTCTTCTGTGCTTCCATGGGAAAAGAGCGCTTCCTTTCTTGTGCGTAAAATTCAGCGGCGGCGGGGCTGCAGACCGGCGGCCATGCCGCGCAGCAGCTCGCGCGGGTGGCGGTCGCTCGCCTCCTCCGGCAGGCGGCGCAGCAGCAGCAGCGACACCAGCAGGCGCAGCGCCACCGAGAGCAGGAACATACAGGTATACTGGTTGACGGCAAAGCCGAGGAAGGAGAGATCCAGACTCGCGGTGAGCCCGGCAAAGACGTTGTCCGCCAGCCAGCCGCCCACGGCGTAGGCCAGGGCCACGCCCGCCATCTGCGTGACGCAGAAGTAGACGGCGTAGTACATGGAGCGGTTCTTCTCCGGCGCCTGGTAGAGGTAGATGTTCTGCATGGCCAGGTCCGCCGCGGGCAGCAGCATGCCGGCGGCGAACTGCGCCACGGGCACCATGAAGATCTGCCTGTAGCCGGTGAACAGCCACAGCGCCGGGGCCAGCGCGCCAAAGAAGGTGAACACGCGGATCACGGCCTTGTTGCCGTAGCTGTCCATGAGCCTGCCCCAGTATCCGGCGCAAAGGAGCGTGGCCAGATTGCTGACGATGCCGGAGAGCAGGTTGATCTCCGTGTAGCTCATGCCCATGGGGCCGAGCATGTGCACGTTGTAAAACGGGGCGCAGATGTTGACGGCAAAGGCCCAGGCCGTCCAAAGGCCGATGATCTTCATGTAGGGCCGGTTGGACAGCACCCCGCGGAACATGGCGGGGAAGCTCTCCCGCCTCTCCCCCTCCTTGGGCGCGGCCATGGGCGGGAAGGACACCCAGATGAAGCAGACGATGTCCCCCGCGCCGAAGATGCCCGCCAGTATGAACACCAGCGTATAGCCCGCAAGCGACCCGTCGGCGGTAAAGGCGTCCAGCAGCAGGGAGATGACGATGCCGGAGAGGATCCCGGTGAGCATCATCATGCGCTGGCGGGCGGCGAAGTAGCGCCCGCGTATGCGCAGGGGCACGATGTCCGCAACCAGGGAGTTGAACGAGGAGTCGATGAACGCGCCCATGCAGGAGAGCAGCAGCACCAACACCAGTATGGCCCAGATGCGCAGCACCTCATGCGAGGCGGGGACAAAATAGGGCACCAGCGCCACCGGGATCCACGAAAGGCGCGAGATCAGCCCAAAGACGAGCATCAGCTCCCGCCGCTTGCGCGTGCGCTCCAGTATGTAGGAGGTGACAAGCTGCATGAACTTGGCCACGTAGGGCATGGCCAGCAGCAGGGAGTAGACGAAGTCCGAGGCGCCCAGCGCCTTGATGTAGCCGGTCAGCGCCGTGCCGCCGGTGATGGTGAAGCTGACGTTGCCGATGACAACGCCCAGGATCACAAGGCGCAGGTTCTTGCGCGTAACGACCGCAAGGCCCGTCGTGTCATAGAGTTGAAAGTGCGAGAGAAACCGGGAAATCCTGCCTTTCATGGGCTCTTCCCCCCGACTCATATGAAATTTTTCTGTTGTGTTCTGTGTGGGTCAGTTCCTCAGGCTGTGGATGGG
>CALWKN010000073.1 GCA_944381265.1 uncultured Clostridia bacterium | reverse complement strand
TGGAGCACCCGGAGCGCGGTCTGACGGACGCGCGCCGCCATGTCACGCTGCGGCGCATGCGCGAGGGAGGCGTCTCCATGCTGACGTTCGCCGCCTATACGAGCGAACCGGAAGCCTTTGGCTCCATACTGCACATGGGCCTGCGCGAGATCGACGCCTTCTACACCATGCTGCGCGTGCACGCGGCGGACATCGCGCAGGTGCTGGCGCCGCAGGACGTAGAGCGCGTAAACGCGCAGGGGCGCATGGGCGCGCTGCTGGCGGTGGAGGGCGGCAATGTCCTGGAAGGGGAACTGGCCGTGCTGCGCCTGCTCCATCGGCTCGGCGTGCGCCTCTTTGGCCTGTGCTGGTCGCTGAGCAACGAGATCGCGACGGGCTGCCGGGACACGGGCCCGGCGGATCGCGGCCTCCTGCCCTTTGGCCGGGAGGTGGTGCGCGAGTGCGACCGCCTGCGGATGCTGATCGACCTCTCCCACGCCTCCGACCGCACGTTCTGGGACGTCATGGCGCTTGTCCAGCGCCCGCCCTGCGCCTCGCACTCCTGCGCCCGCGCCCTCTGCCCGGACCAGATGCGCAACCTGACGGACGAGATGCTGACCGCGCTGGGCAGCTGCGGCGGCTACGTCGGCGTGAACTTCTCGCACGATTTCCTGGTCGGCGGCGGGCTTCCGCTGGAGCACCGGGCCACGGTGGACGACGTGGTGCGCCACATCGAGCACATGGCGGAGCGCGCGGGCGTGGGTGCCGTCGGGATCGGCTCGGATTTTGACGGCATCGGCCGCACGCCGGTGGGGCTGGAGGACTGCGGCTGCCTGGGGAACATCGCCGAGGCGCTGCGAAGGCGCAACTGGCGCGAGACGGACGTGTGCGGCGTGATGGGCGAGAACTTCCTGCGCTACTGGCGGCGGGCGCTGGGGGAGGCGGAGCGCGGACAAGCCGATCTGTGATGCGTCGTTTTGTGCCATGAGAAAAGGGGTCCGGCGGCAGAAACCTGCGCGCCGGGCCCCTTTGGTTTTTCCCGGGGAAATGGTCAGGTGGGAAGGGAATGCGCCAGCAGGCGGGAGAAGACCTCCGGCGGGTAGACCGCGCGCAGGACCTCCATGCCCTCGGCAAAGCAGTTCGGCTCGTGGGCGGCGGGATGCAGCCCCTCGCGCACCAGGCAGAAGCCCAGGGAGTCGTAGAGCAGTATGGCGTCGTGGCTCCAGGTCTGCGTGCCGAGCCACACGGGCAGGGCGCGGCGCTGGGGCGGATAGCTGTGCAGGGCGCGGAGAACGACCGCGCGCGCCAGGCCGCGGCGCTGGAAGGCGGGGTCGGTGGAGACCCAGTGCAGCAGGTTTACGCCCGCCTCCTCCCAGGCGGTGGCGGTGGAGACGACGCGCCCGTCCGGCGCGCAGACGAACCAGCAGCGCTCGCGCAGGAGGTCCTCCCGCGGCAGGAAGCGCTCGGCAAAGTAGGCGCGCGCCGCGCTCTCCTCGTCAAACTCCAGCACGGAGGTCTCCAGGCGCGCCCAGAGCGCGGCGTCGCCGGGGCGGTAGGGGCGCAGGGAAAAGCCCGGCGGCAGCGCGGGAACGCCGGGCAGGGACAGATGCGCCGGGCGGCGCATGATCAGGCTCTTGTAGGGGATGGATCTGTCCAGCACGGGCGGGACCTCCTTTGTGTTGCGGTCAGCCGGTCAGGCCGACGCGCACGCGGATCTCGACGTCCGGCAGGGCGTTTTGCAGCTCGCGGGAGAGCCGGTTCTGGCGGGCGTTGGAGTCACTGCCCAGCACGATGACGGTGGCGCCGATGCGGCGGGCGTGCGAAGCGATGGTGCGCACCACGTCGTCATTGCGCAGGAGCATCATGTCGGCGTTGTGGCTTTTGCTGATGGAGAAGAGGTATTCCAGCGCCTCGGCTTCGGAAGCGCTGCCAAGGAAGTTGCTGCCGAGCTTGGCCACGTGCACCACCGAGAGCGCGGCGCCCTCCTCGGCGGCGATCTCGGCGCCGTCGTGGATCAGGCGCGCGCAGGACTTCTGGCCCGTGACGCAGACGAGCACGCGGGGTTCTTTGGGCATGGGGCGCACCCCCCTTTCATTCGGACTGCATGGAGACGATGGACTGGCCGTGCACGGAGACGGAGAAGCGCCCGCCCGGCGCGAGGCCCTCGGCCGGGTACTTGCAGCAGTCGTAGTAGCAGAGCTTTTCGTCGTCCGCGTCTTCATCGTGGAAGTAGAGCGTCTTGCAGGGCACGCCCTCGCGCACGGAGTCCTCGGCGATGGAGGTGAGCGTGCCGGTGAAGCTGTGGCTGCGGCCGCCGACCACCTCGCGCACAAAGCGCAGGTAGGCCAGCACCGGGTAGACGAACAATCCCCAGTAGAAGATCGCCAGCGCGCCGCCCAGGCACCCCAGGGCGACGCTCAATCCCTCGATGCGCGCGGTGTACATCAATAGGAGCGCGGCGAGGTTGGGCACAAGGGCCAGCGCCGCCGTCATGCCAATGCGCCGCAGCAGCTGGCTGCGCGCGCTCATTACGTCTTTTTCCGTGTAAAGCATATGCTTCCTCCTGCGAATTCATCCGGTGTGCGGGCGGACCGCCCTCTCCTTCTATTATCGCATATTTGCCGGGCGGAGAAAAGGGGGCGCGCCGGAAAACCTTCTCTTCCCCGCTTCAAACGTCGCTTTTTGGCGCTTTGCGCCGCGGGGCGGGGCGGGAGGCGCCGGGCTTTGCCGCCTTGCCCTTGCCGGACGCGCGGCGTGAGACGCGCTTTTTGACCGGGCGCGGCGAGGGCGGGAAGGACATGGCCGGCGCGCCGTCCGCCGCCTGGCAGAGGAAGGCGCAGTAGCGGCGGATGCTGTCCATGAAGCGGGCGGGGTCCATGGCGCCGCGGGCGATGTCCGCCAGGCCCTTTTCCCAGCGGCCGGTGGTCTCGGGCGAGGAGAGCTGCTCCGGCACCACGGCGATCAGGCGCTTGCCCTTTTCCGTGGGCAGGAGCGCCTTCTTCGCCCGCTGCACATAGCCCACCTCGATCAGCCGCTCAAGGATCGCGGCGCGCGTGGCCGGCGTGCCCAGGCCCCGGTCTTTGAGCTGGCGGCGCAGCTCCTCGTCCTCGACAAAGCGCCCGGCGTTTTCCATCGCCGCAAGGAGCGTGTTCTCCGTGTAGGGCTTGGGCGGCTCGGTGCGCTTTTGCAGCACCTCCGCCTTCTCTACCGGCGCAGCCTGCCCCTTGGCAAGCGGCGGCAGCGCCGGCTCCTCCTCCGCCTTCCTGGGCTTTAGCGGCGGCTTTACCGCCTGCCAGCCGGGGTCAAGGATCGTCTTGCCCACGGAGCGGAAGCGCTGCCCCTCGACATTGGTCAGCACCGTCACCGTTTCGCTCAAAAGCGGTGGATAGAAGGCGGCGAGGAGCTGCCGCGTCACCAGATCATATAGGCGGCGCTCGTTCTCGCTCAGGTTCCCCGGGCGGCGGCCCGTGGGAACGATGGCGTGGTGGTCGGTGATCTTCGCATCGTCAAAGATGCGCTTGCCGGGCTCGACAAACCGCTCCTTCGGCGGCAGGAGCGCGTCGTAGGGCTCCGGCAGCGTCTGCAGCACCTTCTGGATCTTCGGGCGCATATCGCGCGGCAGGTGGCGGGAGTCCGTGCGCGGGTAGGTGAGCAGCTTGTGCTTTTCGTAGAGCGCCTGCGCCAGGTCCAGCGTGGCCTTGGCGGTGAAGCCGAAGCGGGCGTTGGCCTCGCGCTGCAGCGTGGTAAGGTCGTAGAGCAGCGGCGGCGGCTGGCTCCCCCGCGCGGTCTGCACGTCCTCTACGCGCCCTGTGCGCCCGCGCACGGCCTGGGCGATGGTTTCCGCCGCCTCGCGCGTCTTTAGGCGCGTCTCCCCGGCTTCGTCAACGTAAACGCCCTCGTAGCCGGGGGCAAAGCGGGCCCGCACCTCGAAGTAGTCCTCCGGCCGGAAGCGCTCGATCTCGCGGGCGCGCTGCACGAGCAGGGAGAGCGTGGGCGTCTGCACGCGGCCGACGGAGAGCAGGCTGTCGTAGCGCAGCGTGAAGGCGCGCGAGCCGTTCATGCCCACCAGCCAGTCCGCCTCCGAGCGGCACAGGGCCGAGGCGTAGAGCCCGTCGTAGGCCGAGCCCGCGGCAAGGCGGGCAAAGCCCTCCGAGATGGCTTCCTCCGTCATCGAGGAGATCCAAAGGCGGAAGAAGGGCTTTTTGCAGCCGGAAAAGGCGTAGATGCGGCGGAAGATCAATTCGCCCTCCCGCCCGGCGTCCGTGGCGCAGACGACGCGCTCCACCTGCGGCGCGTTGAGGATCTTCTTGACTATGGCAAACTGCTTCTTGGCCGCGGCGCCGGGCACGAGCTTTAGCGGGATGCGCTCGGGCAGTATCGGCAGCGTGTCGCGCCGCCAGGCCTTCCAGCGGGCGTCGATCTCGTCTGGGTCGCACTGCGTCACCAGGTGCCCTAGCGCCCAGGTCACCACATAGCCGCTGCCCTTCAGGCACCCCTCGCCCGACTCTTTTGCCCCCAGCACCCGCGCGATGTCGCGGGCGACGGAGGGCTTTTCCGCCAGCACGCAGGTCCAGCCCATGGCGCGCGCCCCCTTTCACGGCAGGAGAGCCCCGCCGGTTTTCTCCTTCCAGTATAGCATTTTTCCCCGCGACTTGAAACTTGTTTGTGGGTCGATTATAATGGGATAAGAAATGAAACGGCAGATTTTTTGAAGCGGAGGGGTGTCACGCATGAAATACGAGTACAGCGCGCCGAGATGGCAAAACCCCGCCGTGCAGCAAGCCGGGCGGCTGCGGCCGCACGCGGACCTCATTCCCTTCCAGGACATGACCAGCGCCTGGCTGGGCGAGAGGGAGCTTTCCGGCTTCTACAAGCTGCTGGACGGCATGTGGAGCTTCCTGTACTGCAGGGGCGAGAGCGAGGTGCCGGAGGGCTTCTTCGGCACGGACTACCAGGGCGAGAACCTCTGGGGCAAGATGCCCGTGCCCGGCGTCTGGCAGATGAACGGCTGCGGGCGCAATCACTACACCAACATCGCCTATCCCTTTCCCTACGACCCGCCGCGCGTGCCGGACGAATCGCCCATCGGGCTGTACCGGCGCGAGTTTGTGGTGCCGCCGCTGTGGGCGGAGAACGAGCGGCGCGTGCTGCTCTGCTTTGACGGGGTGGACAGCGCCTTTGCGGTCTATGTAAACGGCCAGGAGGCGGGCTTTTCCAAGGGCGCGCACCTTGGCGCGGAATTCGACGTCACCGACATGGTGCAGACCGGTCCCAACCTGCTGGCCGTGGAGGTCTACGGCCTGTCCGACGGCTCCTACCTGGAGGACCAGGACAAGTGGCGCATGTCCGGGATACTGCGCGACGTCTACCTGCTGGCCCTGCCCAAGGTGCACGTGCGCGACGCCGCGGTGCGCACCGCCTTTGAGGGCCGAGACGGCATACTGCGCGTGCGCGCCAGCGTCTACAACCACAGCGAGGCGGACTGCGTCTCGGACTACAAGCTCTACATCCACCTCTACGACCAGGGCGCGCGCATCGGCGCGGCCGGCGCGCACGACATCCGCATCGACGCCCGCCATGAGGAGATCGTGGACCTGGAGCTGACGGTGAAGAACGTCCACCCCTGGTCCGCGGAGACGCCGCACCTCTACACGCTGCTCCTGCTGCTGGAGGACGATTTTGGCAATCTCGCCGAGGTGCAGCGCATGGACGTGGGCTTCCGCACCGTGGAGGTGCGGGACGGCGTCTTCCTGCTCAACGGCGTGCCAGTCAAGCTGCGCGGCGTCAACCGCCACGAGTGCCATCCGACATTGGGCGCGGTGGTCAGCGTCAGCGCCATGATCCGCGACATCACCGCCATGAAGGCGCATAACATCAACTGCGTGCGCACCAGCCACTACCCGGACGACAGCCGCTGGTACGCGCTGTGCGACCAGTACGGCCTGTATGTCATCGACGAAACGGACCTGGAGACGCACGGCGATCACATCCACGGCTACCCCTTGAGCGACGACCCCGCCTGGCGCGAGGCCTATGTGGACCGCGCCGTGCGCATGGTGGCGCGCGACCGCAACCACCCGAGCATACTCATCTGGTCCCTTGGCAACGAGTCCGGCTTTGGTCAGAACCACCGCTTTATGGCCGAGGCCATACGCAAGATGGACGACACCCGGCCTTTGCACTACTGCGAGGCGGGCGAGGACCCGCTGGTGGACATCGTCTCGCGCATGTACCCGGAAGTGGCGGAGCTGAAAAAGGAGGGCGCGCGCAAGGACGACAAGCGCCCCTTCTTCCTCTGCGAGTACGCCCACGCCATGGGCAACGGCCCCGGCAACCTCAAGGAGTACTGGGAGACCATCTATGAAAGCCCGCGCCTGCTCGGCGGCTGCGTCTGGGAGTGGGCGGATCACGGCCTGCTGGCGCAGCGCCGGGACGGCAAGTTCGGCTACGCCTACGGCGGGGACTTCGGCGACAGCCCCAACGACGGCAATTTCTGCATCGACGGCCTGTGCTGGCCGGACCGCACGCCCCACTCCGGCCTGCTGGAGCTAAAGAAGGTCTACCAGCCGGTGCGCGTGGAGGCGGTGGACCTGAAGAAGGGCCTTGTGCGCATCACCAACCTCTACGCCTTTCGCGACCTGGACGAGACGTTCTACGCCACCTACCGCGTAAAGACCGAGGGCCTGCGCGTGCTGCAGCGCGACCTGGAACTGCCAAAGGGCTTTGGCCCCGGGCAGACGCGCGAGGTGGAATTGGACTATCCGCTGCCGATCGCCGGGGAGAGCTTTCTGGAGCTGGCCTTTACGCTGCGGCACGACGAGTCCTTCGCGCCCAAGGGCACGGAGATGGCCTGGGAGCAGCTTTCCCTGCCCACGCCGCGCGTGCCCACGCTCTACAACCCCTTAAGCCTGGGCGAGCGACTGAAGGTCACGGAGACCGATGCCCGCACGCTCTCCATCGAAGGGGGCGGCTTTGCTCTGGAGTTCTCCCTGCGCACGGGCGAGATGCTCCACGCCGTGCACGACGGGCTGGACGTGGTGGTGCGCGCGCCGCACCCGGTGTTCTACCGCGCGCCCACGGACAACGACGCGCAGATCGACAAACTCTGGCGCAAGATCGGGCTGGACCGCCTAAAGATGCGCGTGGAGTCCGTCTCCTGGCAGAAGATGGACGAGGGCCTGGTGATCCTGGAGAGCGAGAGCGTCTACGGCGCGCCTGCCATCGACCCGGTGCTGCGCGTGCGCCTGCGCTGGACGATCAGCGCCTCCGGCTGCGAGCGGGTGGACGTGCGCTTCATCCCCCTGCGCGAGCTGCCCTATCTGCCGCGCCTCGGCCTGCAGCTGACCATGCCAAGGAAGTACGACCAGGTGAGCTGGTACGGCCGCGGCCCGCACGAGAGCTACCCCGACCGCAAGGAGAGCGCCCGCGTCGGCATCTACCGCAGCACCGTGCGCGAGCAGCACGTGCCCTACATCCGCCCGCAGGAGAACGGCGCCAAGGCCGACTGCCGCTGGGCCGCGGTCACCGACGTCATGGGCCAGGGCTGGATGTTCATGGCCCAGCCGGGCGAGCACTTTTCCTTCACCGTGCACGACTACACGGACGAGCAGCTCCGCGCCGCCGCCCACGACGACGAGCTGACCCGCGGCGGGGACACGGTCGTCTCCATCGACATGGCGCAGGGCGGACTGGGCAGCAACTCCTGCGGCCCGGAGCCCCTGCCCGAGTACCGCCTGACGCTGGAGGAGGAAAAGGGCTACTCCTTCTACGTCCGCCCCTTCAACCGCCAGGCCGTCTCCTACGCCGCCGCCTACCACATACTGCCGCGCGAGGACTGAAGCCCCCGCCGGACAAAGCGAAAAGAAGCATCCCGGGAGCGGGATGCTTGAGCGTGTCGACAAAGTCGACACGCTTCGAAAAAATGCAAGTCTGCATTTTTTCGAGTGACATCCGCCCCCTGTGCCCTTCGGGCACGGCCGGGGGCGGATAAAGGAAAGCGGCCCTACGGGCCGACATCCTCGCGGCGTACACGCCGCCGCTGCGGATTGAAGATGAAGAGGCTGCGGCCCCTTCATGCATCCCCAAGAGAGCGATCCTGCTTTTTCGACAGTCTGCGGCCCCCGCTTTGGCGCGGGGCCTTTTTTTGTTCCTCTTGGCGCGCCTGCGTTTTGGAATGCGGAACAGGGGCCGGGGAATTTTGCGCGCGGATTGAGGAACGCGCGGTTTTATGTTAACATATAGAAAACACAGTAGGGGGAGGGACATTTCTATGCCTTACGTATCGACAATGGAGATCTACCGGGACGGCCTGCAGAAGGGCTACGGCACGCCGATGTTCAACTGCATCAACTACGAGATGATCCGCTGGGCCATCGAGGCGGCGGAGGAAGCGGGCATGCCCGTGCTCATCGGCCACTTCTACGGCTTTGAGACGAACATGGACCCCGCGGTGGCGGAGATGGTGACCAAGTACTACGCCTCCAAGGTCAAGGTGCCGGTGGCCTTCCACCTGGACCACTGCCCCACGGCGGAGATCTGCATCTCCCGCATGAAGCACTTTGACTCCGTGATGATCGACGGCTCGCACTACGACTTTGAGGAGAACGTCCGCCTGACCAAGGAAGTCGTGGACATCGCCCACAAGATGGGCATCGTCGTGGAGGCGGAGCTGGGCAAGGTCGGCAACGCCGGCAACGCCGCGGACGTCAACAACCCGGACAACTTTACCGACGTTGCGCAGGCGGTGGAATTCGTCGAGCGCACGGGCTGCGACTCGCTGGCCATCGCCATCGGCAACGCGCACGGCAACTACGTCGCCATGCCCAACCTGGCCTTTGACCGCCTGCGCGAGCTGCGCCAGGCGCTGGACCTGCCCCTTGTGCTGCACGGCGGCAGCGGCATTCCAGACGACCAGTTCAGCCGCTGCGCGGCGGAGGGCATGAGCAAGTTCAACATCTTCACCGAGTACAACATGGCGCTGTCCAACGCCATGAAGGCCTCGCTGGACAAGCAGAACAAGGGCGGCCTGCAGGTGCTGTGCGACTGCAAGGACGCCTGCAAGGCGCTGGTGCGCCACAAAATCGACATACTGAACCCCAAGGGACTGCGGGTGGTGTAAATGCGCAATACCTTCACCGGGAAACGCGTGCGCCTGCGCGCGTTTGAGCCCGAGGACATCGAAATCTTCGCGGCGGAGGACAAGGATCGGGACACGGACAAGGACCGCTGCGACTACATGATCCAGCTGCCGCGCGCCGCCTGGAAGCTGCGGGAGGACTTCCCCAGCCGCCTAAGGCGCGAGGGCGAGATGGAGACCTTCCGCTTCATGATCGAGGACCTGGAAGGCAACACCGTCGGCTCCATCAACGCGCACGACGTGGACGCGCGCATGGGCACGTTCAGCTACGGCCTGGGCATCTACGAGCCGTACCGCCGCAGGGGCTACGCCACGGAGGCGATCCTGCTGCTGCTGCGCTTCTACTTCCTGGAGCTGCGCATGCACAAGTGCAACGCGGGGGCTTATTCCTTCAACGAGGCGTCCATCGGCCTGCACCGGAGCCTGGGCTTTGTGGAGGAAGGGCGCCTGCGGGATGTCGTCTACACAAAGGGACGCTACTTTGACGACGTGTGCTTCGGCATGACGCGCGAAGAGTTCCTGGAAAAATACAGCGAATTTGCTCAGGAGGGGTGAAGCAGCCATGAAGAGGGATTTGATCGCCTACGGGACCCCGTTCATGGACAACCTCGTCCACATCGACCATCTGCCGACGAAAAAGGACGAGGGCGCGCGCATTTTGCAGACGAGCTGGCAGGGCGGGGGCAAGGTCTCCTCGGCGCTGACGGCCTTTGGACAGCTCGGCGGGGCCTCGTCCATGCTGGGCGTGGCCGGCGCGGACAGCTACGGCGAGTTCCTGATCCGCGACTACGAGCGCTACAACGTCGACACCAGCCATATGGTGCGCGACGGCGTCAACTACTTTTCCCTCGTCCTCTCGGACGAGGTGACGCACGGCCGCAACATCATCGGCCGGCCGGGGACCACGCGCAGGTACGCGCTGGAGGACATCGACGAGGCGTTTG
>CALWKN010000072.1 GCA_944381265.1 uncultured Clostridia bacterium | reverse complement strand
GTGCGGGAGCGGGACAGATACTCGGCGTTGTTGGCCTTCCAGTCGTCCACGATGTCCATGGAGATGTCGGAGTAGTCGATCTCGCCGCGCAGCACCATCTGCGGGCCAAGGGTCGCGGCCTCGGCGTTGTAGGTGCGCTCGATGCGGTCGATGTGGATGTTGTCGGCGTCCCAGTTGTTCTCGTTCTTGACGTAGAGGTGGTGGCCCTGGGGCTCATACTCGGCCAGGATGTAGGCGCCGCAGTAGTAGAGCTTGTCGTTGGAGGTGCCAAAGTCCTTGCCCAGCTCGTCCAGCAGCGGGCCGTAGGCCGGGAACCAGGGGGTGTAGGTAAGGCCGGAGAGGAAGTAGGGCGTGGGCTGCTCCAGCGTGTACTCCACGGTGTAGTCGTCCACCGCCTTGACGCCGACCTCGGCAAAGTCGGTGATCTCCTTGTTGTAGAAGGCCTCGGCGTTCTTGATGCAGGCGACCTGGCTGTAGGTCAAAGACTCGTTCTCGGCGGTCATGACGTACTCCAGAGCGTCGACAAAGTCGTTGGCGGTGAGCTCTGCGACTTCATTGCCCTGGTAGTCGTACCACTTCACGCCCTGACGCAGGTGGAAGGTCCAGGTCAGGCCGTCCTCGGACTGCTCCCAGGTCTCGGCAAGGCCGGGGATGATGTTGCCGTAGGGATCGTTCTCCACCAGGGAGTCGATGACGTTGGCCGCCACCTGCTGGTCCCACTGCTGGGAGGCGATCAGGTAGTTCAGCGTCGTCGTCTCCGAGGAGTAGAGGTCGCGGTAGACCATGGGCTCGTCGCTCTCGACGTTCTCCGGGCCTTCCGCGCCGCCGACGTCGCTGGTGCCCTCGTTGGGGGAGGCGGCGGGTTCCTGGGTCTCGGAGCTGGTGCAGGCGGCAAGGGACAGCGCCATGCACAGGCACAGGACCAGGGCGAGTAGCTTTTTCATGCGGGTTTCCTCCTTCAAGAAAAAATGGTAAGGCTCCTCAAGGGGTAAGCCGGTCTCGCAACGGCACACTGTGGGAAAAGAAGTCCCGTAACAGTTACATTGCATACGATACCACATTTGCCACCGCTTTGCAACTGGAAATTTGGCTCTGCTGCAAAACCGGCGCCGCGGCGGGGCGGGCGCAGGTTTTGCCCGTTCGTAAACAGAGTGTGAAGTTTTCTCCGCTCTCTTCGCCAAAAACAGGCGTTTATGCCGCCTGTGCGCGCAGTTTTTTCTGAACTTCCGGAAAAGAGGCGGCGTTTTTCCGCCCGCGGGCCGGGCGCCGCCGGCAAAATCTTTTGCAGTCTTTCTCCGGAAAAAATGCAGGGCCGCACCCGGGACTTACGTCCGGATGCAGCCCATGCTGTATAAAGACTGTGTATTTATGCTGGGTAGGGGCCGTCGGCGCAGTAGGAATAGAGCGGGTCGCGCCCGGTGCGGCGGGCCCAGGGGCCGTCGCCGTAGTCGAAGTGCCACCACTCGCAGGGGTAGTGGGTGAAGCCCACGCTGCGCATCAGGTGGTAGAGCAGGCGGCGGTTGGCGCGCACGGTCTCGTCCATGCCCTCGCGCTCGAAGAAGTCGGCGTGGGCGATGGGGGCGAACTCGTCAAAGACCGTGCCCATATCAAGCGCCTCGCCGCCGCGGCAGAGCGTCAGGTCCACCGCGCCGCCGCTCTGGTGCGAGGAGGGGAAGCGCAGATCGCGCACGGGGCGGGCGACAAACTCCTCGGTGCAGGCAGCGAGGGCCTCTTCGCCGTAGTCGGGGTGCTCGGATTTTACGCGGGCGTAGAACTCCTCGTAGAGGGCGTGCTGCACGCGGTAGGGGCGCAGCGTGTCGTAGACGAGGAAGCTGTAGTCGTCCGGCAGGCGCTCCAGCGCCCGCTCCAGGGCCAGGCGCACGCCCTGACGCACATAGCAGCGGGACAGCGCGCCATCGATGCCGCGCCGGAAGTAGCTCGCGTCAAAGGCGATGCGGGGATGGTCGGTGATGTCATGAAGCGGCTCGCCCGTAAGCGGGGCGGGCGCAAGGGGGGCGTTTTCGTCGTAGCCGGGGTAGGCGCTCCGCGCCTGCGGCAGGGGCGTACTGCGCCAGAGGGCGATCTGCTCTTCCCGTGTCATGTCTCTTCCTCCAATCTGCGGGCACTGACAATGACGTTGTCCATCAGCGCCACGACATAGGGCTTGCCGCGGCCGCTCTTGTTTTCGATCAGCACCTCTTCGGAGGCAAGGACGGTCTCCGTGCGGTCGGCAAGGGTGACGAGTATCTTGCAGGGGTCGGTGACGGGCAGGGCCAGCACGAGGGCGCTGCCGTTGGCGCCGTTCTTGTTGAAGGCGAAGGCGCGCACGCCCTTGCCGCCGCGGCGCTGGCTTTCAAAGTCCACCAGCAGGCAGCGCTTGGCAAAGCCGCGCTCTGTCAGCAGCAGCAGCTCGCCCGCCTCCGGCACGAACAGCGCAAAGGCCAATTCGTCGCCGATCTCCGGCACGATGCCCTTGACGCCGGCGGCGGCGCGGCCCTGCACCGGGACTTCCGCCATGCTCGTGCGCAGCGTCATGGCCCGGCGGGTGACAAGGAGCAGCGAGTTTTCCCGGTCCTCCGGCAGCACGCAGAGCAGCGCGTCCTTCTCCCTGAGGTTCAGGGCGGCGGCGCGGCCCTTGCGCGCGCCGAACTCCGCGCGCGCCGTGCGCTTGATAAGGCCGCTGCGCGTGCAGAAGACGAGGTTCTCCTCCGCCCCCGCGCGCGTGAGCACGGCCACGATGCGCTCCTCCTTTTCCAGGCCCGCCAGGAGCCCGGCCGGTGTGACGCCGCGGTCCTTCATGCGGCACTCGGGGATCTGGTCGGCGCTGAGCGTGTAGCAGATGCCCCGGTCGGTAAAGACCAGCAGCCTGTCCTCCGTATGGAGGGAGAAGACCTGCTCGGGCGCGTCCTCCGTCTCCTCCTTGCGGGCGTAGGCCTTGGGCGAGAGGCGCTTAAAGCAGCCCTGGCGCGTGCGCAGCACAAAGCAGGGCTCGGCGGTCTTTTCCTCCCGCTCCTCCTCGGCCGGGGCGGGGTCGTCGAATGCGAGCTGCGTGCGGCGCGGGTCGGCAAAGCGCTCGCGGATGTCGAGCAGCTCCTCGCGGATGACGCGCACCAGCTTCTTCTCGCTCCTCAGGATCCCCTCCAGGCGGGCGATCAGGCGCTGCACCTCGGCGTACTCCTTCTTCAGCGCCAGGATCTCCAGGCCGGTCAGGCGCTGCAAACGCATATCGAGTATGGCCTGGGCCTGGGCCTGGGAGAGGGCGAACTTCTCCATCAGCCCCTCGCGCGCCTCTTTGGGATTGCGGGCGGCGCGGATCAGGGCGAGCACGGCGTCGAGGTTGTCCACGGCGATCATCAGGCCCTGCAGGATGTGCTCGCGGGCGCGGGCCTGATTAAGGTCGTACTCCGTGCGGCGGGTGACGACGCGCTTCTGGTGCGCGATGTAGCGGCGCAGCAGCTCCAGCAGCGGCAGCTGCATGGGCTTGCCGTCGGCGATGGCCACCATGTTGACGCCGAAAGTCACCTGCAGATCGCTCACGCGGTAGAGGTGGCGCAGCACGCGCCCGGCGTCGGCGTCGCGCTTAAGCTCTATGACCGCGCGCATGCCGGTGCGGTCGGACTCGTCGCGTATGTCGGAGATGGCGGAGAGTATCCCCTTCTTCTCCTCGGAGAGCTTGAGGATCTTCTCCAGCAGCGCGGACTTGTTGACCTGGTAGGGAAGCTCGGTGATGACCAGGTTCTTTTTGCCGTTTGGCAGTTCCTCGACCTGAACTTTGGCCCGCAGCAGCAGGCGGCCGCGGCCGGTCTCGTAGGCCCGGCGGATCTCCTCGGTGGCAAGCAGTATGCCGCCGGTGGGAAAGTCCGGCGCCGGCAGTATGCGCATCAGGGCGTCCAGGGAGATGTCCGCATCGTCCAGCACCGCAACGACTGCGTCTATGGCTTCGCCCAGGTTGTGGGGCGGGATGTTGGTGGCAAGCCCCACGGCGATGCCGGAGGCGCCGTTGACCAGAAGGTTGGGGAAGCGGCCGGGGAGCAGGTCCGGCTCCTTCAATGTGTCGTCGAAGTTCAGCGAAAAGGGCACGGTGTCCTTTTCCAGGTCGCGCAAAAGCTCCAGCGCAAGCGGCGTCATGCGCGCCTCGGTGTAGCGCATGGCGGCGGCGGAGTCGCCGTCCACGGAGCCGAAGTTGCCGTGGCCGTCCACCAGGGGCGCGCGCATGTTGAAGTCCTGCGCCATGCGCACCATGGCGTCGTAGACGGAGGTGTCGCCGTGGGGGTGGTACTTGCCCAGGCAGTCGCCGACGATGCGGGCGCACTTGCGGTGCGGCTTGTCGGGCGTATTGCCAAGCTCCAGCATCGTGTAGAGTATGCGCCGCTGCACGGGCTTCAGGCCGTCCTCCACCCGCGGCAGCGCGCGCTCGAGTATCACGTGCTCGGCGTAGGGGATCATGCTGTCGTGCATGATCTCTTCCATCGGTTTTTGCAGGATCGTCTCGTTGCGCTCGATGGTGTCATCGCGCTTCTTTCTCGCCATCAGCCCTTCACCCACCCTTCAAAGGCGTCCACTTTGTTGAAATTGGCCTGTTCGGAGATGTAGAGGCGGCGCGGTTCGACCTTGTCGCCCATGAGTATGGTGACCATGCGCTCTGCCTGGGCCGCGTCCTCCAGCGTCACCTGCACCAGCGTGCGGTGCGCGGGGTTCATCGTGGTGTCCCAGAGCTGCTCGGGGTTCATCTCGCCAAGGCCCTTGTAGCGCTGGATGCTGTAGCCCTTGCCCATGCGCTTAACGGCCGCGGGCAGGGCCTTGTCGTCGTAGACGTACTCGCTCATCTGGCCCTTTTTGACCAGGTACAGCGGCGGCGTGCCGATGTAGATGTGCCCCTCCTGCACCAGCTCCTTCATGTAGCGGTAGAAGAAGGTGAGCAGTATGGCGCGGATGTGCGCGCCGTCCTGGTCGGCGTCGGCCAGTATGATGATGCGGTGGTACTTGAGGCTCTCGATCTTGAAGTCCTCGCCGATGCCCGTGCCAAGGGCGGTGATGAGGGAGCGGAACTCCTCGTTCTGCAGCACCTGGTCCAATCGCTTTTTCTCGGCGTTAAGGGGCTTGCCGCGCAAGGGGAGGATCGCCTGGAACCGGCGGTCGCGGCCCTGCTTGGCGGAGCCCCCGGCCGAGTCCCCCTCGACGATGAAGAGCTCGTTTTCCTCCGGGCGGCGCCCGGTGCAGGAGGCGAGCTTCCCCACCAGGGGCGCCGCCTCCAGAGAGGACTTCTGCCGGGCGATGTCCTTGGCCTTGCGGGCGGCCTCGCGCACGGCGGCGGCGGCGCGCGCCTTTTCCAGCAGCTTTTCCGCGGTGGCGGCGTGGGAGAGGTCCTCGAAGTAGAGCGTCAGCTGCTCATAGGCGAGGTTCTCCATCAGGGGGCGGACCTCGCTGTTGCCCAGGCGCCCCTTGGTCTGGCCCTCGAACTGCGGGTTCTTGACGTAGCAGACCAGCACCGCGGTCATGCCCTCGCGGTAGTCCTCGCCTGTGAGGTTCTGCTCCTTTTCCTTGAGCAGACCGGCCCGGCGGGCGTACTCGTTCATGGCCCGGGTGTAGGCGGCCTTAAACCCCGTCTCGTGCGTGCCGCCTTCGCCCGTTGGGATGGAGTTTACGTAGGAGAACATGCTCTCGGTATAGCCGTCGGTGACCTGGAAGGCGCAGCGGAAGAAGAAGTCGTCCTTTCCGCCCTCGAGGTAGACGACGTCCTCGTGCAGCGGGTCCTTTTCGGCGTTGAGGTAGCGGACGTAGTCCACGATGCCGCCGGCGTAGCAGTAGGTGGTCTCGCGCTCGTCCTTGGGCAGGCGCTCGTCGGTAAAGACGATCGTAACGCCCTTGTTGAGGTAAGCCAGCTCGCGCAGGCGGCGGTCCACCACCTCGTGCTGGAAGGTGATGTCCTCAAAGACGCGCTTATCCGGCATAAAGGTGGTCTTGCTGCCTTTTTTGCGCGTGCCGCCGCATTTTTGCAGGGGCGTCATGGGCTTGCCGGAGACGATCTTGCCGGTCTTTTCGTCCACGACGGAGGCAAACTCCTGGCGATAGACGGTGAAGTCGTGGTAGACCTCGCAGACGAGCCACTCGGACAAAGCGTTGACCACGGAGGCGCCCACGCCGTGCAGGCCGCCGGAGTAGGAGTAGTTTTTCCCGGAAAACTTGCCGCCGGCGTGCAGCTGGGTATAGACGACCTCCACGCCCGAGATGCCCAGCTGCGGGTGTTTGTCCACGGGGATGCCGCGGCCGTTGTCCTCCACGGAGGCGCTGCCGTCCTTGTGCAGTGTCACGCGGATGGTGTCCGCATAGCCGTTTGCCGCCTCGTCGATGGAGTTGTCCACGATCTCCCAGAGCAGGTGGTGCAGGCCGCGCGAACCGGTGGTGCCGATGTACATGCCCGGGCGCATGCGCACCGCGTCCAGGCCCTTGAGGACCTGCAGGTCTCCGGCGTTATATTGGCTCATGTCTGATCCTCCGCATTGTATAGATTTCCTCGCGCAAAAAGGGGCGCGCCCCGTTGTCGTCCTCCGCGTCACAGCACAAACTGTGGCTCGAAAGCTCATTTTACAACAGGACACGCCGTTTTGTCAATCGCCGCGCGGAATTCTCCCGCGATTTTCGGGCGTCGTGCCAAGGGGAAAGCCGCTATGAAGCGCGCTTTCAAAGCGATGCTATGGAGAAGTCCCCGGGGTACTTTCGCATCACCTGTTCGAAGAATTCGGCTTCCGGATCGGAAAAAACCGCGAGCGTCATCTCCGTTCCGTAGTGTTCGCTCCACAGGTCGCAGGCGTCGTTTTTTATGTGGATGGTGAAGAACTTCGTCATCTTGTTGTAGAGTGTCTTGTCCTCTGGCGCTTCCGTCCGCCAGATCTCCAGCAGCTCCTCCGTCACCGTGCCCCGGATCGCCGCTTCGTACCCTTCCTGCGCGGCAGTGCCATAGCGGCAGGCTGCCGCGATCTCCTCGGTCTCCTCTTTCCAGCAGCGGATCTCCATCTCGTCGCCCGCGTGCGCGAAGTGCAGCACGATCTGCTTCCACCAGGCGGAGGAGACGCTGTGGCTGAGCATTTGGACGCTGAACGATTTCACGCGCATCACTCCTTTCCCGCTTCCCCGGGCATGTCCCCGGGTTTGCCGCGCAGTATGCGGTCGATCTCGCCTTCTTCGGGCGGCTCGAAGCGGGACTGCATTTTTTGAAACAGGCCCTCGTCGACGAAGTAATCGCGCGTTTCGCCGCGCCTTACGCGCGCGTTGCGGTGGGCGATGTTGCATCGCAGGGCCGCGTCGCCGATCTCAAGATAGCACAGGCGGCAGGGCACGCCGGCTTCGCGGAAGAAGGCGCGGGCGGCGCTGCGGCTCTGGCGCGTCCAGAAGCCCCAGTCCAGCACCACGGGGACGCCGGCCTTGGCGATGCGGGCGGCCAGATGCAGCAAATAGTTCTGCGCCTTTTCCGTCACCTGGTCGTGCATCTCGCCCAGGCGCTCGGGCAGAAGGTCCAGCATCAGTTCGTCCACGGACAGGCACAGCGCGCCCGTCTCCTCGCAGATCGCCCGCGCCCAGGTGCTTTTGCCGCTGCAGATCTTGCCGCAGATGAGGAGGACTTCCGCCATGGGTGGCACTCTCCTTTCTCGTCCTTTGGGAGGGATGCGCCCGCGCTCCCATCGGGTGTCTGTCGGCGCTCCCCCAGGCGCAGCAGCCCCCGCCCCGGCGCGTCGGGCCGCAAGGCCCGACAAGGGAACGCGGCGCAGCCGCGGGCCCTTCCGCTTTGGCAAAGCCAAAGCGGGCGCCGGGGCGGGGGCGGGGCGGGGGCGGGGCGGGGGGCGGCGGTGGGGGCTGCGGCGGGCGTGGAGCGGCCTTGGCCGCTCCCGCCGCCGCTCGTGTCGCTCCTTTCGCCCTTTAGCGCAGCTTGCTCAGATCCTTGAACGTGCCCTTGAGCGCCTGGTAGATCTCGTCGTACAGCGCGTAGACGCGGTCGTAGACCGCCTCGTTCTCCGGTATGGGCTCGGTGCGGGTCTCCTCCTTCAGCACGCTCGTGGCCTCGATCAGGTCCTTCCAGATGCCAAGGCCCACGCCGGCCACCAGCGCCGCGCCGTAGGCGCCGCCCTCGCCGCTGCCGGAGACGGTCACCACCGGCAGGTGGAAGACGTCGGCCACGATCTGCCGCCACAGGGGGCTGAGCGCGCCGCCGCCGGAGAGTATGACCTTCTCCGGGCGGATGTTTTCGTCCATGGCGCGGATCTTCTCCCAGACGTCGCGCAGCGAGAAGGTCACGCCCTCCATCACCGCGCGGGACATGGCGCCCTTGCCGTGCTCCAGGCCCAGGCCGTAGAACACGCCGCGGGCGTCGGAGTCAAAGTGCGGGCACCTTTCGCCCGAGAGGTAGGGCAGGAAGAGCAGTCCGCCGCAGCCGGGCGCGGCCTTTTCCGCCGCGTCGCCCAGTACGTCGTAGACGTCGCGGCCGGTGCGCGCCGCCTCTTCCTTTTCCGAAGCGCACAGCGCGTCGCGGTACCAGCGGTAGGAGCCGCCGGCGGCCAGCGTCACGCCGATGGCGTGCCAAAGGTGCTTGGCGTTGCTGCAGAAGAGCTGCAGCTCGCCGTTTGCGTTCTCCTTGTAGCCGTCAAGGCCCATGGCCACGACCCCCGAGGTGCCGATGACCACGCCCAGCACGCCCTGGTGCACCAGGCCGGAGCCCATGGTCTGGATGACCGCGTCGCCGCCGCCGGCGGTCACGGGCAGCCCCATGGGCAGGCCCGTCTCCGCCGCCGCTTCTTTTGTCACCTCGCCCACGATCTCGTAGGACTCGTAGCAGCGGGGGAAGAGCGAGCGCGCAAGGCCGAGCTTTTCGATGAGCGCGTCGGAGAAGCAGCGGTTCTTTACGTCGAACAGGCCCGTGCCGGAGGCGTCGGAGACCTCGGTGGCCACTACGCCCGTGAGCTTAAAGCGCACGTAGTCCTTGGGATTTACGATCACCTTGGTGCGGGCGAAGTTGTCCGGCTCGTTCTCCTTCATCCAGAGGATCTTGCCGCCGGTAAAGCCGGTGAGCATGCGGTTGTTGGTGTAGGAAAGCAGGCCCGAAAGGCCGCCGGCGGCCTCGGTGATCTCCTCGCACTGCTTTTCGGTCCTCTGGTCGTTCCAGAGTATGGCCGGGCGCACGACCTGCAGGTTCTCATCCAGCGCCACCATGCCGTGCATCTGGCCGGAGAAGCCCACGCCGGCGATCTGCTCGCCCGGGACATTGGACTTTTCCAGCACCGCGCGTATGGACTCGGCCGCCGCGCGCCACCAGTCGGCGGGGTCCTGCTGCGTCCAGCCGGGCCTGGGCGTCTCCATCGGGTATTCGACGGTCTTGGCCGCGGCCACGCGCCCTTCGTCGTCCACGAGTATGGTCTTGGTGCCGGACGTGCCGATGTCAATGCCGAGTATGTATTTCTTCAAGGCGAATTTCCTCCTTTTCGCGCATTCTTTACGCTTTTTCGATCTGCGGGCTCACGAGCAGGCCCATCCTGCGCAGGCGGTACTCGTAACACCAGCGGATGCCCTCCGAGCGCCAGCAGTCCGGCCCGTACCAGGTGAGACTGTCGTCGCAATTGTGCAGGCAGCCAAAGCCGTTGACGCGGTTGCCGTAGACGGTGATCCCCACCTCGTGCTTCCCCGGCGCAAGGTTTGTAAACTCGTATTCATAGGGCGCGTAGGCCAGGTCCGAGGCGCGCTTGCCGTCCATCTGAAGCCCGAGCACCGCGCCGCGGTACTGCGGGACGCGGATGCGCAATTTCGTGCCCTGTATCTCCACGGGGATCCTGTAGGTGACGTTGCCGCAGTAGAAGGGCAGGCCATGGCTCGTCCAGTCGCCAAAGCCGAGCTGGCGCACCGGCGGGACGATCGTCTTTTCCGCGCCGGAGACGCGCACGCCGAAGTCGCCCAGCAGGTAGCACCACTCCACGTTCGTGCGGCGGCCAAAGGGGATGGCAAGCTCGATCGCGCTCTTGCCCGCGGGCGGGTCCGGCAGAGCCACGGTCTTGATGCACGCGTCGACGAACCAGCCCTTCACCGCGCTTGCGACGGGCGCGCCGTTTACGCAGATCTCCACGCGCTCGGCGTCCTCCAGCGCAAGACGCGGGGCCTTGACCGGGATCTCGCTGTGCACGGTGAATTTCAGGCGCATGGTGTGGACGATGGGCTCTTCCGGCACCACCCAGGGCTGAGCCACATGG
>CALWKN010000071.1 GCA_944381265.1 uncultured Clostridia bacterium | reverse complement strand
AAGCGAACCTGGAGGCCGAGGACGCTCCCGTTAGGGAGCACCGCAGGCCGGAACCCCCGGGCAGCGTATGCTGCACGGGGGCGCAGTCGCCCCTTCATGCATCCCCAAGCGAACAACCCTACTTTTTCGACAGCCTGGAGCGCCGGCTGCGGCCGGCGCTTGGAAAGCGTGACGCCGCCGCGCCTGGGGAAGGGCGCGCAGGGCTTTGAAGCGGTTCCCCCCGGCCGCCGTCAAACAAATTCGCTTCGCCGCAAGGCGGGGCGAATTTGTTTGCGGGGGCCCCGTGGAAAAGGGGAGGGGGCCGCAGGGACTGCGCAGCAGGCCCGGAGCGCCCCCTCAACTTTTCCACGGAGTTGAGGGATGCGGGGGTGGGGCGTGGCCCCGGTGGGACAGCCATCCCCGGTGGGGGAGAGAAGCGCGGCTTGCGCATCCCGGGGCGCGTGTTGTACAATAGGGGGAAGAAATACGCGCAGCGGAGGATAGGATGTACGATCAGTTTTTGCCTGTGACGCGCGAGGAGATGCTCGCGCGCGGCTGGGAGCAGCCGGATTTTGTCGTGGTGTCGGGGGATGCCTATGTGGACCACCCCTCCTTCGGCCACGCCATCATCGCGCGCGTGCTGGAGGACGCCGGGTACCGCGTCTGCATGCTCAACCAGCCCGACTTTCACAACGCGCGGGACTTCGCCCGCTTCGGCAGGCCGCGGTACGGCTTCATGGTCGCCGCCGGCAACATCGACTCCATGGTCAACCACTACACCGCGGCCAAGCGCCCGCGCTCGCAGGACCTCTACTCGCCCGGCGGCCGCCCCGGCCTGCGCCCGGACCGCGCCACCATCGTCTACTGCAACCGCATCCACGAGGCCTTTGGCAAGGTGCCCATCGTCATCGGCGGCGTAGAGGCCTCTTTGCGCCGCTTTGCCCACTACGACTACTGGGACGACAGCGTGCGCCACTCGATCCTGGCGGACTGCGGCGCGGACCTGCTCTCCTACGGCATGGCGGAGAAGCAGACGGTGATGATCGCCGACCGCCTGCGCGACGGCCTGCCGCTGACCGGTATCCCCGGCACCTGCTACATGGCCGACGCAGTGCCGGAGGGCGCGCTGGAGATCCCCTCCTTCATGGACTGCAAGGCGGACAAGGCCGCCTACTGCCGCGCCTTCAAGGTGCAGTACGAGGAGCAGGACCCGATCCGCGGCCGCACGCTGGCCCAGTGGCACGAAAAGAAGGTGCTGGTGGCGGAAAAGCCGATGATGCCCCTGACGCGCGAGGAGCTGGACCGCGTCTACGAACTGCCCTACACCCGCCGCTGGCACCCGATGTACGACGCCGACGGCGGCGTGCCGGCGCTTTCGGAAGTGGAGTTCTCCATCGCCAGCACCCGCGGCTGCTTTGGCGCCTGCGCCTTCTGCGCGCTCACCTTCCACCAGGGGCGCATCGTGCAGTCGCGCAGCCCGGAGTCCATCCTGAAGGAGGCCCGCCTGCTCACCACCCTCCCCAACTTCAAGGGCTACATCCACGACGTTGGCGGCCCCACGGCCAACTTCCGCTTCCCCGCCTGCAAAAAGCAGCTTAAGCACGGCGCCTGCAAGGAGCGCCAGTGCCTGGCCCCGGAGCCCTGCAAGAATTTGGAGGCGGACGAAAGCGAGCTCACCCGACTTTTGCAGGACCTGCGCAAGATCCCCGGCATCAAGAAGGTGTTCATCCGCTCCGGCCTGCGCTTTGACTACATGATGCTCGATGAGCGCGACGACTTCTTCCGCGAACTGTGCGCCCACCACGTCAGCGGCCAGCTTAAGGTCGCGCCCGAGCACGTCGCGCCCAAGGTGCTGCGCCTGATGGGCAAGCCGCGCAACGAGGTCTTCCGCGCCTTCTGCGAAAAGTACAAGCGCATCAACCAGAAGCTGGGCAAGGACCAGTACCTCGTGCCCTACTTCATCTCCAGCCATCCCGGCAGCGACCTGAGCGCGGCCATAGAGCTGGCCGAGTACCTGCGCGACATCGGCCACCAGCCCGAGCAGGTGCAGGACTTCATCCCCACCCCCGGCACGCTCTCCACCGCCATGTTCTACACCGGGATGAACCCCCTGACCATGGAGCGCGTCTACGTGCCCCGCTCGCCGCAGGAAAAGGCCATGCAGCGCGCCCTCCTGCAGTACCGCAGGCCGCAGAACCACGCCCTGGTGCGCCGCGCGCTGCACATCGCCGGGCGCGAGGACCTGATCGGCTACGGCAAGCGCTGCCTCGTGCCGCCCGCCGGGGCGCAGCCGATGCGCCGATCCGCTTCCGGCAAGTCCGCCGCCGCGCCGCAGCAAAAAGTACCGGCAAAGGGCAAAAAGCAGGCGTCCGCCGCAAACAGGCCCAGCGGAAGATCCGCCCCCGGCAGAGGGTCTGCCCCCGGCAGAGGGGCCGCGCCCCGCGGAGGGTCCGCGCCCCGTGGCAAGGGCAGGCCGCGCCGCGGCTGAGCGGGTTTCCCGGAATATTTTCAAGGAAGAAGGAGACGGCGATGGCGGAACTGCATTACGCCGGATATTTGGCGCGCGTGCGCGGCGCGCTGGCCCCGCTGTGCGCGGACGCGGGGGTTCTGGCGGCGCTGGAGGCGGTGGAGGAGAGCGGCGGCCCGCCATCGGCAGAGGGTCTGCTCCCAGCAGAAGGTCTGCTCCCAGCAGAGGGTCTGCTCCCGGCGGAGGCGCTTGCCGCGGCCTACGCCCGGGGCGGCGTGCTCTCGCCGCAGGCCCGGCGCAACTTCGAGCGCGGCCTGCCGGTGCCCTGGCTGACGTACGAGGACCCGGCGCGCTCTTCCCCGGCGGGGCTGCCGCGCGCGGCGCTGTGGGCCTGTCTCTGCCCCGGCGACCCGGCGCGCGCCCGCGCCCTGGCCGCGCTGGACGCATCCGTGGACCACGCCGGGGAGGCGGTGCAGGCGGCGGCGTTCCTGGCCTCGGCGCTGTCGCGCGCCTTTCTCAAGGAGGAGGAGAGCGTCTGCCTGCGCGCAGCCGCCGAGGAGTTGCCGGAAGCGGGGCGGCTGCGCCGCCTGGTCTTTGCCGCCCTGTCCGCGCCTTCCGCGCGGGAGGCGAAGGCGCAGCTGCTCTGGCGCTGCGGCGGGGCGGGGGACGCGGCGGCGGAGATTGCCGCCTTCCTGCTGGCGCTGCGCTGGGATGTGGAGGCGCACCCGCTGGCGGCGGCCTTCCGCGGCGCGCAAAAGGGCGCGCTGCCGGGCGGGGCGGTGGATGCGCTGGCCCTGCGCGCGGCCCGGGCGGCGCTGGCCTGCCGGGCGCTCTGGCGCGCGCGGGGCGAGGCGCTGCCTCTGCGCCTGTCCGGCGCGCCGCAGCTTCCCCCGCCGCTGAAC
>CALWKN010000070.1 GCA_944381265.1 uncultured Clostridia bacterium | reverse complement strand
ACAAGCCGCAAGGCTTGCTAGGCCCGGAACCCCGGGCCGCCGCAGGCGGCACGGGGCGAAGGGAGATGTCACTCGAAAAAATGCAAACTTGCATTTTTTCGAAGCGTGTCGACTTTGTCGACACGCTTCGGGGAAGGGGCCGTCCCCTTCCCCGCCTCTTCCCGCCCGAAAACCCGCCCCGTTTTCTCCTATCGCATCTTCGCTTTTTCCCGCCTTCCCGCCCATGTCTTTCGCTTTTTACGCCGCCTGCCTCAGGCTTCGATCGCATGCTCCAGGCGCACGATCCAGTCCTGGTTGAGGATCACCGCCGCAAAGCCGTCCACCTTCCAGCCCACCGTCGCCATCTGGTCCAGCGGGTCCGCCGTGCCGGCGCTGCCCAGGGGCTTTACGATGGTGCGCACAGGGGAGGCGCCCACCTGCCCCAGGTCCACCACGCCGTAGGCGTCCTCGCCGAAGATCAGCGTCGCGCCCACGTCCGCGCTGCTGGCGCCCGCGCCCGCGTACACCGGCGCCTCCGAGCTCTCCAGGAAGATCACGCCGAACAGCTTGCCGATCTCGCCGTTTTCGATCTGCTCCGCCTGCTGGTACTTGCCCTTGTCCTCCCACAGCGGGTCGTTCATCAGGGAGAACTTGGCGTCCGGGCCGACAATGGCCTTGTAGTAGCCCTTGCCGCCGCGGTTGAACTTGGGCGCGCCGGCCTTTTCCAGGCTGCGCACCGCGCGGCGGATGCCGGCGATGACCAGCACGTCCTGGGCCGTCACGGCGCTGCGCGCGGTCCTGCCGCCCATGTACTGCACGTTCGTGCCGGCGCTCACCGCGTCGCGCACGATGTGGTCGATGCTCAGCGCCCCCTGCCGCGCCATCAGGTGCACCAGCTGGTTGACCTGGGTGTTGACGCCGGTGAGGTCCAGAAGGTCGGTCGTGGCAACGTATCCGCCGTAGGACTTCACCGTCGCCGTCACCTTCTCCATGGACAGCGTCTGCCCATCGGGCACCACGCCCTCGGTCAGCGGCGTCGTCACCGCGCCGAAGGGCTCGTAGCGCCAGAACTCCACCACCTGGCCGCTGCCGTGCGGCAGCGTCTTCTTCTGCCCGCCCTGGTAGAAGACCAGGCGCTTCTCCATCTCCAGCAGGAGCTTGCCGTCGTAGTAGTTCTGCAGCGTCGTGTGCAGAGAGGACGTGCTCGTCTTGTTGATGACCGCTTCGCTCATATCGCTTCCGCCTCCTTATTTTTGCTTCAGTATCCGCTTAAGTCGTATCTCCCGGTGCGGTCCACCTGCGCCGAGATGCGCTCGATCTCCTCCGCCGTCAGCCGCTCGCCCTGCGGCAGCCCAAGGCCGAGGTTGGCCTCCGCCTGCTCCGCCGCGTCGCCCCCGGCGAGGAAATAGCGCCGGTACACCTTGCCCACGCTCTCCCCCGCCTCCAGCGCGCGCAGCGCCTCCGGGTGCGCGCGGATCGTGCTTACGGTAAAGCGCGGGTCGTCGATGGCGCGGATCGCCGCCACCGTCTCCAGCGCCCGGGCGCGCAGGTCCTCCTGCTGCCTGAGCGTCTGCGTCAGCAGCCGCAGCGCCGCCTCCTCGCCGATGCCGTGCTCTGCAAGAAAACGCTCCAGCGCCTTATACCGGCTCTGCTCCGCCGGAGCCGCCTGTCGTCTTTCCTCCATGCTCTTCCTCCTTTCGCTCCGTCTCCGCCTGCTCCAGCGCCTTGAGCAGCGCTTCCTTGTTGGACAGGTCCATCAGGCCAAACGCCGCCCGCGCCGGCAGCACGCCCATCTGCAAAAGCTGCATCAGCAGCTGGTTCTGGTACACGCTCTCGTACTTTGGCAGTTGCTGCAGCCGCGCCTGCAGGTCGAACTCCCAGGCCCCGGCCGCGTCGCCCGCGCCCAGCACCGCGTAGCCCTCCTGCGTGCGGTAGCTCTCGTCGCGCGAGCCGTAGGCGGCAAGGTTGCTCACCACCTGCCGCACCATGGTCAAAAACGCCTGGTTGATCGCCGCCTGGTGCAGGTTGGTGCGCTTGGAGCCCGCCGCCTGCAGCATCGAGATCGCCGTGCCCGAGGACGAGGCCGAGGGCAGTTCGCCGCGGCTGGCCGCGTTCTGCCCGGACTCGGACTTGAGCATGTCGCACTTGCGGCTGAGCATCTCCACCGCGTAGGGCGCCAGCGGCGCGCTCTCCTGCCAGCGCAGGGCGCTGTCGTCTATGCGGTCGGCCAGGATCACCTCCTGTTCCTCGTCGCGCAGCGCCTCGATGTCAAGGCCCGCCGCCCGGTTGACCATGAGCCGGGGCCGCGCCCCGCGCGCCAGGTTCTGCAGGATCAGCGTGTCGAGCTTGTCGATGTAGCGCTGCAGCGGCGCCAGGTAGTCAAAGGCGCCAAAGCCCCAGGGCGTGCCGGGCAGCCGGTCGTAGTACCAGGCCACAAACGGGTAGTCCCCGTGCGGGGCGATGCCCTCCGGGTGCTCCTTGCTCGAGTCGTAGAGCACGACACCGCCGGCGATCTTCATCCGGTGTACGGCGCTGCGGCCGTTCTTGTAGGTCTTGTAGTAGGCCGTCAGCAGCGCCAGGCACTTTTCCCCCGGGGGCGAGGGCAGCGCCAGCTCCTCGTCCGGCCGCATGCGCCGCGCCTTGTCCGGGTAGCGCGTGCGGAAGTAGTCCCAGCTGTGGTAGGAGATCTTGAACACCGCCCGGCCCTCCTGCAGGTCCTCCGTCAGGGGGTCGGTGAGGATCGCGCGCGGGTCGCAGGCCGTCACCGTCACCTCGCCCCCGCGCATGCCCGTCTCGCAGTAGCCCACGCCAAGGCGCGCCCGGTACTCGCAGATGCGCCTGTAGGTGCGCGGAAAGTCCATGCGCTCCAGCACCGCCCGGTGCAGCGCCGTAAGGCGCGCGGCCCGCGCCTCGTCCTCGCGCCGCCGCGCCAGGAACACCGCCTCCGGCATCATCTCCACGGCGTCGGCAAGCTCCTGCCGGTAGGTGGCGTAGAGCACCGGCGTGCCGGTGCGCGGGGCGCGGCGGGCGTCCGGGCGTCCCAGCGCCTGCTCCAGGAACAGCGCCTGGTTGCGCGCGTACTTCTCGCGCAACGGGCGGCTGTCCTGCACGAACTCCCGCGCAAGCTCCAGCATCTCCCGCTTCTCGTCCTCCGTCTTCATGCCGTTCCCCTCCTTTCTGTTCGCGCGGGAGGCTCCCCCCGCGTTTTTCCCCTCTATACTAGCGCCCCGCCATGCGTACAGCGTGCAAAACGCCGCCGCGCAAAAAACAGGCCCTCTCTTCTTTTAAAAGAGAGGGCCCGCAGACTGTCGAAAAAGTAGGATCGCTCTCTTGGGGATGCATGAAGGGGCGACTGCGCCCCCGTGCAGCATACGCTGCCCGGGGGTTCCGGCCTGCGGTGCCCCTTCGGGGCGTCCTCGGCCTCCAGGTTCGCTTCGCTCACCCTTGGCAGCCCCTTCATCTTCAATCCGCAGCGGCGGCGTGTACGCCGCGAGGAACGGTTCCGTAGGAAC
>CALWKN010000069.1 GCA_944381265.1 uncultured Clostridia bacterium | reverse complement strand
ATGCATGAAGGGGCCGCAGCCCCTTCATCTTCAATCCGCAGCGGCGGCGTGTACGCCGCGAGGAACGGTTCCGTAGGAACCGTTTCCGGTATCCGGCGTGTTGTGCGCGCAGCGCGCGGCACGCCGGATGTCACTCGACAAAATGCAAACCTGCATTTTTTCGAAGCGTGTCGACGCACGTCGACACGCTAATGGCCTGCCGGATCCGGCAGGCCATTTCTCGTTTGCGTTTTTGGGATCTGCGGCAGGCAGCGTTAGGACCAGAGCCTGTCGTGCGCGTCCCAGTCGTTCCACTCGTCCGTGGACACCCAGATGTCCTTGGGGTGCGCCGGGTCCATCTCGCGGATCAGGTCCTCGTTCAGGCCGTCGAAGCCCAGGCCCGGCTTGTAGGGCACGTCGATGTAGCCCTTGTCGATCAGGGGCATCGGCAGGCCCGTCACCAGCTGCGACCACTTGTCCACGATGTCCTGGCTGTGGAACTCCAGCGCCAGGAAGTTCTCCGTCGCCGCCGCCGTCTGCACGCAGGCCATGCAGGCCACCGGGGTCTCTGCCATGTGCATGGCCATGGCGACGCCCTTCTTCTGCGCGTAGTCGCCGATCTTCTTCGTCTCCAAAATGCCGCCGGAGGAGAGGATGTCCGGATGGATCACGCCCACCGCGCGCGCGTCCAGCAGCGGCTGGAAGTCGTCGAGCAGGTAGCAGTCTTCGCCCGTTGCGATGGGGGTCTTGCAGCTCTCGGACAGCCGCTTGTACATATCCGTGTACTGCCAGGGGATCATGTCCTCCAGCCAGGCAAGGCCGTAGCCGTCCAGGCGCTGGGCGATGGCGATGCAGTCCTCCAGGCCGATGTGCCCGTAGTGGTCGGTGGCAAGCGGCACGTCGTAGCCGATCCTGTCGCGGATCAGGCGCACGCGCTCTTCCAGTATGTCAAGACCCTTGTTGGTGACGTGGATGCCGGTAAAGGGATGGGCCACGTTCTGGTAGTCGTACTGCGCCGCCTTGGCCGCGCGGATCTCGGCGGGGTCGCCGCTCTCCTTGGCCGCGCGCAGGCGCGCGTTGATCTTGCGCCCTTCCTCGATCCAGCCAAGCGGCGCCGTCAGCGTGCCGTCGATGCCGATCAGGTTGCCAATGCCTATGTCCATCTTCAGGAACGTGTAGCCGTTGTGCTCCATGCGCTTGATCAGCGCCTCCGCCATGGCCTCCGGCGTGTCCTTGCCGCTAACGTCCGTGTCGCAGTAGATGCGGATGCGGTCGCGGAACTGCCCGCCCAGCATCTGCCAGATCGGAATGCCGTAGACGCGGCCCACCAGGTCCCACAGCGCGATCTCCACCGCGCACACGCCGCCGCCCTGCCGGGCGCGGCCGCCGAACTGCTGGATGCGGCGGAAGAGCTTGTCGATGTTGCAGGGGTTTTCGCCCAGGATCACGCGCTTTAGCATCTTGGCGTAGAGCGCCGAGGCGCCGTCGCGCACTTCGCCGTAGCCGCAGACGCCCTGGTTGGTGTCGATGCGGATGACGTAGTTCACCCAGTGGCCCTTGGGGTGCTGGTGGATCTCGCAGATCTTCATGTCGGTGATGCGAAGATCGCGGGGGCTGGAGCAGGTGTTCTGAATGCAGACGTCCATGGGAGTTTGAGCCCTCCTTTTGTATGTTTTCTGTAGTATACCACACTCGCGCCCCCTTTTCAACCGCCGCGCTTTTGGCTTGACGAAATCGCGCAGGCGTGGTAAAATTTCAAATATGCCAAGCATGCCGAAGTGGTGGAATGGCAGACACACGGGACTTAAAATCCCGAGGAGTTTCTCCGTACGGGTTCGACCCCCGTCTTCGGCACCAATGTATCGGGCGCTGCCTGGGGGATACGCCGCACGCGGCGTGTCCCTCGTCTGTTTTGCCGGGAAAATTTCTATGCAGGAGGCGATCTTTCGCATGACCACGGTTCTGGAACTGGGTAAGAAGGCCAAACGCGCCGCCCTGGACATGGCCGCGCTTTCCTCCGACGCGCGCGACGGCGCGCTGCGCCGCATGGCCGCGCGCCTGCGCCAAGCCAAAGACGACATACTCGCCGCCAACGCCCTGGACATCGCCGCCGCAAAGGAGAGGGGCACAAAGGCCTCCTTCGTCGAGCGCCTGACGCTAAGTGACAAGCGCGTCGAGGACATGGCCAGGGGCCTTGAGATGGTCGCCGACCTTCCCGACCCCATCGGCCGCGCCGACCGCATGTGGACCCGCCCAAACGGTCTGCGCATACTGCAAAAGCGCGTGCCGCTCGGCGTCGTCGGCATCATCTTTGAGTCCCGCCCCAACGTCACCGCCGACGCCGCCGCCATCTGCGTAAAGAGCGGCAATGCCTGCATACTGCGCGGCGGCTCCGAGGCCATCCGCTCCAACTGCGCCATCATGGACGCGCTGGAGGCGGGCGCCCGCGACGCCGGCCTGCCGGACGGCGCCGTGAGCCTGGTGCGCGACCCCTCAAGAGACGCCGCCACAGCGCTCATGCGCCTGACCGGCTACTTGGACGTGCTCATCCCCCGCGGCGGCGCCGGGCTCATCCGCGCGGTGCTGGAAAACGCCAGGGTCCCGGTGATCGAGACCGGCACCGGCAACTGCCACGTCTACGTCGACGAGCACTGCCATGACCTTGACATGGCCTATACTGTCTGCTATAACGCCAAGCTCCGCCGCGTCTCGGTCTGCAACGCCATGGAGACGCTGCTGGTCCACCGCGCCGCCGCCCCCGCCTTCCTGCCGGAAATGCTGGAGCGCTTCCGCAAAGCGGGCGTCGAGATCCGCGGCTGCGCCCGCACCAAGGCCCTCTGCCCCTGGGTGCGCGACGCTTCGGAAGAAGACTGGGCCACGGAGTACAACGACTACATACTCGCCGTGCGCATCGTCGACAGCCTGGACGAGGCCATCGACCACATCAACACCTACGGCACCCGCCACAGCGAGGCGATCCTCACGGGCGATGTGCGCAGCGCCCAGCGCTTCCTGGACCGCGTCGACGCCGCCGCCGTCTACGTCAACGCCCCCACCAGCTTTACCGACGGCGGGGAGTTCGGCTTTGGCGCCGAGATCGGCATCAGCAACCAGAAGCTCCACGCCCGCGGCCCCATGGGCCCGGAGCATTTGACCACGATCAAATACGAGATCTTGGGGCAGGGGCAGACGCGGCCCTGAACCTGTGTCCAGCCCGTTGACAACTTTTTTCCAAATTGTTTCCGAAGGATTGGAAACTTGTTTCGAAGCTTCTTCGTTTGAAAGGTGGTGAGGAGATGCAGGAGAACGGAATCGACATCGACCGCCTGGTTCGCCAGTACGGCTCCCTCGTCCTGAAACAGGCCTACTTCTACCTGAAGGACCGCCATAAGGCCGAGGACGTTTGTCAGGAAGTCTTCCTACGCATGTACAAAAAACAGCCTCAACTGCCGGATGAACAGAGCGAAAAGGCATACTTGCTGCGCGTAACCATCAATCTTTGCAAGGATGTGCTCAAGAGCGCATGGCACCGGCGGGTCACGCCCATGATAGAAGGGTATGACGCCCCGCACCCGCAGAACGGGCCCGAAGCGGACGCGGTGGAGAGAGAGGAAAAGCAGCTCCTGTACGAGGCGGTGCTGAACCTGCCGCCGATCTACAAGGACGTGGTGCTGCTGTTCTACTATCATGACATGCCCACCGGAGAAATCGCAAAGGTCCTCAAGATCCCGGAGGTGACCGTGCGCACGCGCCTGATGCGCGCCCGCCACCGCCTGGCCGAGGCCCTGAAGGGAAGATTGCAGGATGAAACTTGAGCAATTCCGAGAGATCGCCGACGAAACGTTAAGCGACCTTGTCGTAGACGAGCGCCTGGTCTTTCGCATCCACCGCAAGGCCTGCGCCCAGCCGGCGAAAAAGAAAGCGCGCGTGCCCCGCGCCGCCGCCCTCTTTGCCGCCGCCTGCGCCGTGGTCATGCTCCTAAGCGGCGGCGCGCTGCTCTACGGCGGCGGCCTGCGCGCCCCGCAGGCGGGCGCTGCGCCCGACATATCGCCGCTGATCCCCCACAACAGCGCCGTCTCCACGCTCTCTTCGAGCGTGGAAACCTCCAAGTTCATCGACGGCTCCACGCTCTCCTACGGCGTAGAGGAGGTGGGCGCCTACAGCGAGGACGGCTACGCCCCCGCCCGCGGCACCAACGGACTGTACGGCTACGTCGACCGCGACAGCGTCTGGGTCGTGCCCGCCATGTACGAGACGGCAGAAACCGTCGTCGACGGCAAGGCCGCCGTCACCGTCCAGGGGGCGGTGCAGATCATCGACGTGCCGTAAAGGGGCGCCTTTTCCCAGGGATTGGGTCTTGTATTGCGATGCAATGTGGTGTAAAATAATCTCAAAACATCCAGTGGGAGGGAATTGCAATGAAGAGGTCCATCAAGATCACGTCCGCGCTGCTCGTGCTCGTGCTTCTGCTGGCCCAGGTCGTCTGCGTCAACGCGGCGAGC